>JAEVHO010000693.1 GCA_016802835.1 Micromonospora sp. ATA32
GTCCTTGGCGCCGGGCTGGCCGATCTTGGGCGCGCGACCCTCCTCGGCGGCGGCGCGACGCTCCTTGTCCTGCTTCCAGGCGGTGCGCTGGGGCAGCTTCTCGGTGCCCGAGTACCCCTTGTGCCAGGGCCGCTCGTCGGCGGGCAGTGTCCTGCCCCGGCCGGCGAGGGAGTCCTTGTTCTTGCCGCCGGTGCCCTTCGGGGCGCCCTGCTTCGGGGTCAGACGCCGGCCACGGCGCTGCGAGTTGCCGGCCATCAGTCCTGCTCTCCAATAGTCCAACGCGGTCCCTGGGGGGTGTCCTCGACCACCACGCCGGCCTGCTTGAGCTGGTCACGCACCGCGTCGGCGGCGGTCCAGTCCTTGCGGCCCCGGGCCTGCGCGCGCTGTTCCAGGGCCAGCGCGATCAGGGAGTCCACCACGCCGCGCAGGTCTTCCGTGCGGCTGCCACCGGTCCAGGCCGGGTCGAGGGGGTCAACACCGAGGATATCCAGCATCGCGCGGACGGCGGCCAGCGCCGTGCGCACGGTCACATCGTCGCCGTCGGTCAGCGCGGTGTTGCCGGCGCGGATCACCTCGTGCAGGACCGCCAGGGCGACGGAGGTGTTGAGGTCGTCGTCCATGGCGGCGACGAAGTCCGCCGGCAGCTCGCCGAGCTGGCCGGCGCCGACCCGCTCGGCGGCCCGCTGGACGAAGCCCTCGATCCGCCGGTAGGCGACCGCGGCCTCCCGCAGCGCATCCTCCGAGTAGTCGATGCGGGACCGGTAGTGCGCGGCCGCGTAGTAGTAGCGCAGCTCGACCGGGCGCACCCCGAGCGAGTCGACGTACGCGAGGTCGAGGGCATTGCCCAGCGACTTGCCCATCTTGGCGCCGCCGATGCTGAGCAGGCCGTGATGCACCCAGTAGCGGGCGAACGGCAGCCCGGCGGCCTGCGACTGGGCGATCTCGTTCTCGTGGTGCGGGAAGGTGAGGTCGAGCCCGCCGCCGTGGATGTCGAACTCCGGCCCGAGGTAGCGCCAGCACATCGCGGAGCACTCGATGTGCCAGCCGGGGCGGCCGCGCCCCCACGGCGAGGGCCAGTAGGCGTCCGCCGGCTCGTCCGGCTTGGCGCCCTTCCAGAGCGCGAAGTCCCGGGGGTCCCGTTTGCCCCGGTCGGGGGCGTCCCCGGCCGACTGCATCGCGTCCGGCGACTGACCGGACAGCGACCCGTACGCCGGCCAGGAGGCCACGTCGAAGTAGACGTCACCGGACCCGTCGGTGGCCGGGTAGGCGTGCCCGTCGGCGATCAGCGCGGCGATCAGCTCGTGCATCTCCGGGATGTGCCCGGTGGCCCGCGGCTCGTACGTCGGCGGCAGCACGTTGAGTGACCGGTACGCGGCGCCCAGGACCAGCTCGTTGGCGTACGCGATCGACCAGAACGGCCGGCCCTCATCCTGCGCCCTGACCAGGATCTTGTCGTCGATGTCGGTCAGGTTCCGGATGAAGTTGACCTCGAAGCCGGCAACGATCAGCCAGCGGCGCAGCACGTCGTAGTTGACGCCGGAGCGAAGGTGACCGATGTGCGGCGGCGCCTGCAGGGTGAGACCACACAGGTAGACCCCCACCTTGCCGGCTTCCCGCGGGACGAAGTCCCGCACCGATCGGGTGGCGGTGTCATACAGGCGTAGCGTCACGGTACAAGGGTAGCCGTCCGTGCATTTCGGGGTTGGCGGGAGCCGGGTCGTACGCTGCTGGTCGTGGACACGGCAGCAGGCCCCGGAGAGCCATCGGCACGGCCCGGCGGGACGATGGCCGGGTCGGGGCTGCGCTCCGACGGGGCCGCGACCGCGCGGCCCGGCGATACGGCGCAGACGCTCGACCGGGGGTTGCGCCTGCTGCATCTGGTCGCCGACGCGCCGGGCGGGCTGACCGTCACCGAGGTGGCGAACCGGCTCGGCATCGGCCGGGCGGCGGTCTACCGGCTGGTCGGGGCGCTGACCGGGCACGGGGATGCTGCGCCGGGACGGCGACGGCCGGCTACGCCTCGGCGCCGGGGTGCTGCACCTGGCCCGCCGGGCCCAGCCGCTGCTCGCCGAG
>JAEVHO010000694.1 GCA_016802835.1 Micromonospora sp. ATA32
ACCGGCGACCGTGACGGCGCCGGCCGACGCCTCGACGGGAGCCGGCGATGAGTGACCCGACCACCCGGCCGATGGCCGCCCGGGACGTACCGGCGGACCGGCGCCGCGGCGGCGAGCTGCGGGTGCTGCTCGGTCCCCGCACGGTCGGCAGCACCTCCGGGTTCATGGGGGTGGCCGTGCTCCAGCCGGGGGAACGGATCGCCGAGCACTACCACCCCTACAGCGAGGAGTTCCTCTACGTGGCGCGCGGCGCGATCACCGTGGACCTCGACGACCGGCCGATGCCGCTGGACACCGGCGAGGCGCTCTTCGTGCCGGTCAACATCCGGCACCGGCTGCGCAACACCGGTGCCGTACCGGCCGAGGTGGTCTTCCACCTCGGGCCGCTCGCGCCGCGTCCCGAACTCGGCCACGTCGACACCGAGCTGGTCGAGCAGCGGGGCGCGTCGTGACCGGGCGCCGCACGGTGGTCACCGGCATCGGGGTGGTCGCCCCGGGCGGCGCGACCCGGGACCGGTTCTGGAAGGCGATCACCGAGGGGCGTACCGCCACCCGGCAGATCACCTTCTTCGACCCGTCGCCGTTCCGGTCCCGGATAGCCGCCGAGTGCGACTTCGACCCGGATGCCGCCGGGATCACCCTCGCCGAGCGGCGGCGCGCCGACCGGTACGTGCAGTTCGCGCTCGCCTGTTCCACGGAGGCCCTTGCGGACAGCGGCCTGGGGCTCACGGACGCCGAGCGGGACCGGGCCGGGGTGGTGCTCGGCACCGCCGTCGGCGGCACCATGGCCCTGGAGCAGGAGTACGTCAACGTCAGCGACTCGGGCACCCGGTGGCTGGTCGACCACGTTCGCGGCGGCCCGTACCTCTATCAGGCGCTGGTGCCCAGCAGCCTGGCCGCCGACGTGGCCTGCCGGCACGGCCTGCACGGCCCGGCCCAGGTGGTCTCCACCGGCTGCACCTCCGGCCTCGACGCCATCGGGTACGCCCACCAGCTGATCGTCGACGGCGAGGCGGACGTCGTGCTGGCCGGCGCCGCGGACTCGCCGATCTCCCCGGTCACCGTCGCCTCGTTCGACGCGATCAAGGCGACCAGCCCGGACAACGACGACCCCGCGCACGCCTCCCGCCCGTTCGACGCCGACCGGCACGGCTTCGTCCTCGCCGAGGGCGCGGCCGTGCTGGTGCTGGAGGAGTGGGAACACGCCCGGCGGCGCGGCGCGCACGTCTACTGCGAGCTGGCCGGCTACGCCAGCCGCAGCAACGGTTTCCACATGACCGGACTGCGCCCCGACGGGGTGGAGATGGGACTGGCGATCACGGCGGCGATGCGGCAGGCGCGATTGTCCCCGTCGGACGTCTCCTACATCAGCGCGCACGGCTCGGGCACCCGCCAGAACGACCGGCACGAGACGGCGGCGTTCAAGCGGGCGCTCGGCGAGGCCGCGTACGGGGTGCCGATCAGCTCGATCAAGTCGATGGTCGGGCACTCGCTCGGCGCGATCGGCTCGATCGAGATGGCGGCCTGCGCGCTGGCGATCGAGTTCGGCGTGGTGCCGCCGACGGCGAACTGGACCACCCGCGATCCGGAGTGCGACCTGGACTACGTACCGAACGAGGCGCGGGAGGTGCCGGTGGACGTCGCGCTCTCGGTCGGCAGCGGGTTCGGCGGCTTCCAGTCCGCGATGCTCTTCCGGCGGATGAGCGGCGCGGTGGCGGCGTGAGTGCCCGGGCGGTGGTGACCGGTATCGGGGTGGTCGCGCCGAGCGGGACGGGCGTCGACGCGCACTGGCGCACCGTGCTGGCCGGCACCCGCCGGACCGGTCCGATCACGCTCTTCGATCCCGACAGCTATCCCACCCGCATCGCCGGGGAGGTGACCGGCTTCGAGGCAGCCGGGTACGCCGACACCCGGCAGCTCGTGCAGACCGACCGGTGGACGCACCTGGGGTTCTGGCCGGCACCCGCCGACCGGTCCGATCACGCTCTTCGATCCCGACAGCTATCCCACCCGCATCGCCGGGGAGGTGACCGGCTTCGAGGCAGCCGGGTACGCCGACACCCGGCA
>JAEVHO010000695.1 GCA_016802835.1 Micromonospora sp. ATA32
CTTGTTCGTCCCCAACGCCGTCGCCACCGGCACCCCCGGCGCGGCCACCAGCAACGCCGGCAGCAGCAGCAACCCGCCACCGCCGACCACCGCGTCGACCCACCCCGCCATCGCGGCCGCGACGAGCAGGGTGATCAGCGATACGGGGTCCACGGGCGGCCATTCTTCCCACCGCCCTTATGCGGTGCCGCCAGCTGTGGCCAGCCTCACCAGGTCAACGCGCCGCCGGCACCACATCGGCCACCACCGCGGCGACGTTGTCCGGCGCGTCCGCCGCATACGCCAACCGGATCAGCTCCTCGACCACCTGTTCCGGATCCCCGCCGCCGGACAACGCGTCCCGCACCGCCGCCGTCGGCACGACCGTCGACAGCCCGTCCGAGCACAGCAGGTAACGGTCGCCCACCATCGCCTCGTGCAGCGACAGGTCCGGCTCGGCCCCGCCGGCCCCGGTCAAGGCCCGCACCAGCAACGACCGCCGCGGATGCGACGCCGCCTCCTCCGGACTCAACCGCCCCTCGTCAACCAGCGACTGCACCCACGTGTGGTCGTGGGTGATCTGGAACAACCCGCCGTCGCGCAGCAGATAAGCCCGGGTGTCACCGATGTGCACCAGCGCCAGCTGCGAACCCGACCACAGCATCGCGGTCAGCGTCGTCACCGCCTCGCCCGCCGGCGTGGACGCCGCGACGTCCCGCAGCGCCCGCTGCGCCGCACCGACCGCCTCAGCCAGCGCCCCCAACAGGTCACCCGCCGGCAGGCGCGCCGTCTCCAACGACCGCAGCGCCTGCACCGCCGCCGCGCTCGCCCGGTCCCCGCCCGGCCCCCGCACCCCGTCAGCCACTGCCAGCAACCGGTCACCCGCATACGCGGCGTCCTCGTTGCTGGTACGCACCGGCCCGGCGACCGACCGCGCCGCGTACCGGATCTCCATATTTCCCGCACCGTCCATCGCGTTGCCCCTTCCCGACAGGTGCTCCACGAGGAAATCCGCCAGCCGCTGCCGGGCGCGGTCTCCGCCACCACCTGAGCCCAGTACTCGGCGACCTGCCCCGCCGCCGCATCCGGCGCCAGCTCGCAGACCTGCCGGATCCGGGCCAACGGCATGCCCAACCGGCGCAGCCAGGCGATGAGCCGAGCCCGCTGCATCTGATCGGGGTGGTAGAACCGGTACCCCGACACGCCGTCCACCGCAGCCGGCCGGAGCAGCCCCAGCTCGTCGTACAACCGCAACGCCTTCGGCGACAGCCCGACCGCCCGGGCGAACACCCCGATGGTCAGCAGCCCCATGACCGATCCTCCTCTGCCGGCCACCGCGGCCGGCACCGACGATGCTGCGGCTTCCCGCAGGGGCAAGGTCAACAGCCAGGCGTCACCGCCCCCGCCGCCGCCGCAACCACAGACCCGCCGACGCCACCGCCACGAACACCAGCACCGAACAGAGCAACACCTTGACCACCCGGCAACTGTGCCACGGCAACGTAGGGTGCAAAGGTGCGCCTGGCCACCTTCAACCTGCTGCACGGCCGATCACTCACCGACGGCCTCGTCGACCCCGACCGGCTCGCCGCCGCCGTCACCGCCCTCGACGCTGACGTCCTCCGCCCTGCAGAGTCGACCGCGACCATAGCCCGCAGCGGCAACCTCGACCTCACCGCCATCGCCGCCCGCGCCCTCGACGCCCCCGAACACCGCTTCGCCGCCGCCGTCGTCGGCACCCCCGGCGAACAGTTCCGCCCCCTGCGCCACGACGACGACGGACACGGCGAACCCTGCTACGGCATCGGACTGGTCAGCCGCCACCCCGTACGCTCCTGGCAGGTCACCCGCCTGCGCCCCGCCCCCGTACGCTCACCGGTCTACGTCCCCGGCCCCGGCGGCGGACTGATCCTGCTGCGC
Organism: Micromonospora sp. ATA32; assembly: GCA_016802835.1. Taxonomy (GTDB): domain Bacteria; phylum Actinomycetota; class Actinomycetes; order Mycobacteriales; family Micromonosporaceae; genus Micromonospora. The sequence goes on from JAEVHO010000695.1 coordinate 1,900, forward strand.
GACGAACCCCGCGTCGTCCTCGCCGCCGTCCTGGACACCCCACACGGCCCCCTCACCGTCGCCGCCACCCACCTGTCGTTCGTCCCCGGCTGGAACGCCCACCAACTGCGCCAGGTCGTCCGCGCCCTCCGCGCCCTGCCCGCGCCGCGCATCCTCCTCGGCG
>JAEVHO010000696.1 GCA_016802835.1 Micromonospora sp. ATA32
CTTGGCGATCAGCCGGGGCAGCGCCGACTCCGACGACGAGGTCGACAGGATCAGCAGGAACTCCCGACCCAGGTAGCGCAGCAGCTGGAAGATCGAGACGCGGGCGACCAACCAGAGCAGGGCGCCGAGCACCACGAAGACGAAGATCAGGCAGGTGGCGTAGAAGCCCAGCATGATCTGGGCGAGGCTCTTGAGCGCGTCCATCCCGGTGGCGCCGACCACCGCGGCCATCGCGCCGAACGCGCCGATCGGGGCCAGCCACATGATCATGGCGAGCACCTTGAAGACCACCCGCTGCAGGGCCGCGATCGCGTTGATCACCGGCTCGCAGCGCCGGCCGAGGCTCTGCACCGCGAAGCCGACCAGCAGCGCGACCAGCAGCGCCTGGAGCACGTCGCCCTCGGTGAGCGACGAGAACAGCGTGGTCGGGATGATGCCGAGCAGGAAGTCGACCGTCCCCTCGGACTTGCCGGCGGCCGCCTTCTGTCCGGCCCCGGCGAGGGCCTCGTTGAGGTGCAGCCCGGACCCGGGGTGGATGAGGTTGCCGATCACCAGGCCGATCGCCAGCGCGACGGTCGACATGGTCAGGAAGTAGGCGAGGGCGAGCCCGCCGACCTTGCCGACCTGTGCGGCCTTGCGTACCGAGCCGACGCCGAGCACGATCGTGCAGAAGATCACCGGCCCGATCATCATCTTGATCAGGGCGACGAAGCCGTCGCCGAGCGGCTTCAGGGACTTGCCGAAGTCCGGGAAGAGCAGCCCCACCGCGATGCCCGCCAGCACAGCCACGATGACCGCGAGATAGAGGTAGCGGGTGCGGTCCCGGCGCTGGGCCGGCTCGGCCACCGTGTCCGCGCCGGGCGGACTCCCGCCGTCGGCGGTCACGCCACGGGACCCGGGGGCGGGGGCGGAGCCGGTTGCGCTGCCGGGCTCTGATCTCGGTTCAGGGGTGTGGTCCTCTGCCATGACCCCGACCCGTACCCAGTGTCATCGGCCGTCACACGCCCGACGGGTCGGCCCGCTCCGCTGCCCGGTCGGGAATCGCCGATCAGGGCGGATAGACCCCGTACGACCACCAGCCCAGGTCCGGGAAGCCGGCGCGTCGGCCACCCGGGCGGACGCGAGGTTGGCCGGACTGTGCCGGTACGTCGGCACCGCGCCCTCGTCGAGGACCAGGCGGGCCGCCTGGGCGACCAGCCGCCGGGGCCAGGCCGCGGCCGCGGGCCGCCCGTGCCGTACCGACCGCCAGCTCGTGCCCGTGGGCGTCGTGCCGCTTGATCCCGACGCCGGCCAGGTAACCGCCGTCGGCGTCCCGCACCACCAGCACGTCCGAGTCGAACAGGTGCAGCCAGGGCGGGAAGCGCGGGTCGTCTGGGCTGGTCCACTTCCCCACGTCGGCAGTGGCGCAGGCGCGACGCTCCACCGGAAGACGTCGTCGTGGACGACCCACTCCGGTTGGCCGACCGTGGCGGGGAGCTCGGTCATCAGCCGCTCCGCCGGCCGGGCGGCGAGCGCGCGGACCGCCGCGACGCGGTCCGGGGTCACCGAGAGCACCGTGCTGCCGTGGGCGCCGACGGCGATGGCGGGACGCAGCCGGCCGTCCCAGGACGGCCGACCCCGGCGGTGGGACCCGACCACGTGCAGGCCGGGACCGGCCGGCCACTGCCCGAGCCAGGTCACCAGGTGCAGGTACAACCGCCGGTCCAGCACCGGGTCACCCTCCTCACCGCCCGGAGGCCGCGACCACGGCCGCGCCGTCGTGATCATGGTACGCCGGCGGCCCGGCCCGGAGCCCGGTTCAGTGCCCCGGGTGCCCGGCCCGCTGGTGATGTCCCGCGTAAGCGGCGTCCGTCATTTCTCCGCGTCGTCCGCCGCCCCTGGGCGACGGCCGGCCGGCGGAGCAGGCAGCGCAGCGCGATCCCGGTCCAGAGCAGCGCCAGCCAGACCAGCAGGCCGGGCAGGTGGTCGGCGTCCTGGAGCCCCGGGTTCGGCGGGGCCGGCGTCGGCGCCACACCAGCGGCGCCGCCACCAGCAGCAGGGTCGCGGTCACGGCCAGCCCGG
>JAEVHO010000697.1 GCA_016802835.1 Micromonospora sp. ATA32
TGGACGCCGGGTCGCCGCCCTCGTGCCCGTGCCGGTGGCCGAGCAGATCGACCAGCCACCGGGTTAGAGCACTGCTCGGGCCTTGGTGGCCCTCCCAGCGCGGGCCTTCACCCCCGCCCTGAAGGGCGGAGCACTGGCCCGCATCCCGGTAGCGGAAGGTGAAGTCCCGGCGGGCCAGGGCACCCATCGTGGAGCTGGTGAGGGTCGAGGCGTTCAGCGAGATGGGGTGGATCACGTACGCGCCCTCGACGGCGCCGGCGTTCCGGGTGCTGAGCGTGTCCTCGGCGACCGCGGCGGCGTCGAAGTAGATCGGGCCGCTGTAGCTGCTCGTGCGCAGCGCGCGGGCGGCGGCACCGGAGTCCGGCGGGTGCCCCCAGATCACCAGGGCGTCCGGCCTCTTGGCGCGCACTGTCCGGGCGATCGGGCGGAAGTCACTGCCGGTAGCCGGCAGCCGGGCGACCCCGGAACAGCTGCAGGCCGCGCCGCTGGCGGCGCTCGTCATCGCCTCGACGCCGGAGTCGCCGTGCATGCCGGCCCCGGCCAGCAGCGCCACCCGACGGTGCTTGTGCTCCCCGATCAGACGCACCAACTGCGTCGCCACGTCCCGGGCGTCCGGCGTCACCTTGTAGACGAACGTCCGGTCGGCGAGGGGGCGCACGATGTTGTCGCCGTACGCCAGCGAGATGAACGGGATCCGGATCCGCTGCGCGGCCTCGATGATGCCCAGCGACGTCTCGGCGAGGGTGCCGCCGAGCAGGGCGTGCACGTTGTCCCGGGCGGCCAGCTCGCTGGCCTGCCGGGCGGCCAGCTTCGGATCGCTGGCGTTGTCCCGCACCTCGAGTCGTACGGTCCGGCGCTGGTTGCCGATCTTCACGCCGTTGGCGTTCAGGACCGCCAGCGTGATCTGCAGCGCGCGCTGCTGGAGGACGCCGAGCACGGCCGCCCGGCCGGTCAGCTCCAGGCTGGCGCCGATCACGAGTTCCGGCGCGTCAGGGGCGCGCTACGCCAGGTGCCGCCCGTTCCCCGCCCGTCCCGCCCGCAGGCACTGAGCAGCAGGGTGGCTGGCCGCCGCCGCGAGTGCGCCCCGGCGAGTCAGCACGGACGAATGAATGACCGAAGTCGCCATCTGGTGTTGCCCTTCCACCCCGAAGACGCCTGTCGCCGGCTGTTCCGCCGGGTATGCTCCCGGCCGCCGGGACCCGGCGTCAAATTATCCCGGTGTGGTCAGAAACACGAGGTGGGGGCCGTCCTCCCTTGGACGGTGTGGTGGTGTGTGGCGGCCGGCATCAGGACCGGTAGCCGGCAGAACGGAACTCGTACTCCCGGTCGTCGTCCCGGTCCCCGGAGTCGCGGCTGAAGTCCCAGCCGCCGGCGGACTCCCGCCCGGGCCGACCGCCGACCGCGAAGCCGCCGATCTCCTGCCCGCGACGCCAGCCGCGGAAGTAGCCCGTGGTGTTCTCCGCCAGGCTCGCCGCGTCGCGCACGATCCGCAGCGGACGCTCCTCGCGCAGCGGGGAGCCGGGGACCAGGTTGGCCTGGGGCACCCGCTTGGGCAGCCCGGCCGTGGTCTCGGCGCCAACGGCTGGCCGGGCGGCCTGCTCGGCGGCCTGCCAGCCGGTGTCCGCCGTGGTCGACCATTCGACGTCGGACTCCTCCGCGGTGGGTCCGAGGAACCAGGCGGACTTGGCCGCGGCGGCGAAGATCAGCAGGTCGCCGTCGCCATCGTCGATGACCGGCGGTGGCCGGTGCTCGGCCACGGTCGGCCGACGCTCCAGCGGTGAGGTGCGTGACTCCAGCGGTGAGGTGCGTGACTCCAGCGGTGAGGTGCGTGACTCCAGCGGTGAGGGGCGGTGCTCGACTGGGGCCGGCGTCCGCGCGGCTGGCAGTTGGCCGTTGCGCGCGCCGCCTCCCGGTCGACCAGCCGCAGCGGCGGCGTCGTCCAGGCGTCGGGTCGGCCGGCGGGTTCAGACCGTGCGCAGCGCCGCGGTCCGCCGAGCGGCGGCGGCTCCACCAGCCGCAGCATCGGCGGCTCCTGGGGCAGGTCGTCGGCGCAGCCAGG
>JAEVHO010000698.1 GCA_016802835.1 Micromonospora sp. ATA32
CCCACCAGCAGCCGGTGGGCGACCGCGGCACGTACCGCCTCGATCAGTTCGTGCTCCGGCAGCCGGACCACCTCGGCCAGCAGCCAGTGCTCCACCGGCGCGGCGGTCAGCGCCTCGGCGTAGCGGCGGTGCAGGGCGGAACGTTCGGCCGGCAGCAGCTCGTGCTCCAGCACCTCGGCGACCAGCCGGTGCCGCAGCCGGTAACCGTCGTCGGCGCCCACCAGCAGCCGGTGGGCGACCGCGGCACGTACCGCCTCGATCAGTTCGTGCTCCGGCAGCCGGACCACCTCGGCCAGCAGCCAGTGCTCCACCGGCTCCACCCCTGCGGACACGGCGTGCACGACCGCGTGCGCGTGCTGCGGCAGCGCGTCCACCCGGGCCAGGAAGATCTCCCGCAGGGTGTCGGAGAGGCCGCGCCGACCGTCGCGCACGTCGCGGGCGAGCTCCTCGACCACGAACGGGTTGCCGCCGCTGCGCTGCCACACCTGCTCCGCCGCGTCCGGGGCCAGCGGACGGCCGACGATGGCGGCGGCCAGCTGTTCGGTGTCCGCCCGGTCCAGCGGCGCCAGGTCGAGCACCCGCACCGACCGCAGGCGACGCAGCTCGGTGAGGACCCGACGCAGCGGGTGGGCACCCTGCAGCGACTCGGCCCGCACCGCGGCAGCACCGACAGTTGCAGGTCACCGAGGCCGGCCAGCAGATAGAGCAGCAGTTGCCGGGTGCTCCGGTCGACCCACTGCAGGTCGTCGAGGACCAGCACCAGGGGGCGTCCCTCGGCGACCAGGCTCAGCCCTCGGGAGACCCGCTCCAGCAGTGCTCCGGCACCGTCCGGGCCGGCGGTCTCGTCGGCGAACATCTGCAGCAGGCCGCGTACCGCCGACGAGGTCCGGGGGTTGGCGGCGGTGAGTTCGGCGTCGAAGCGGCGCAGCGCCTGCAGCAACGGGTGCAGCGGGGAGGCGTCGCCGATGTCCAGGCAGGACCCGGTGAGCACCACGACGCCCGCGGCGCGCAGCTGCGTCCCCGCGTCGTGCAGCAGCCGGGTCTTACCCACCCCGCTCTCGCCGGTCACGAAGACCGCCGCGGTGTGCCCGTGCGCGACGCCGTCGAGCAGCGCGGAACGCAGCGTCGCCAGCTGGTCGGCGCGACCGACGAGCGGCGCAGTGCCCACATCGCTGGCCATGCCACGCAGCCTAGCCACAGGTCCCCGCACCGTTCTACGGGCGCAATCCCCTTGTGGTACTCCTCGCGTCGACATTGCGACTAAAGGTTGCGTTCAGCCGACATACGTCGTTCTGCCGATCCCCCGTCGGCCCGGTGGTGGGAGTCTCCGGATGTCGTCAGGCACCAGCGGGGGAAGAGGTGGGTGCGATGCCAATGTCCACGGTCACCACCGATCGGGAGCTGTTCACGCCGGCACACTGGCCGGTGCCGGAGGAGAGACGCATGGTCACTGTGCTCTTCGCTGACATCGTCGGCTCCACCGCGCTGGTCGACCGGCTGGACCCGGAGGACGTCCGGGCCCTGCAACGCGCGTACTTCGACACGGTCGCCGCGGTGCTGCGGCGGTGGAACGGCATGGTGGAGAAGTACATCGGCGACGCGGTGATGGCGCTGTTCGGCGCGCGGGAGTCGGACGGGTTCGACGCGTACCGGGCGGTGCGGGCCGGGCTGGACATCCAGCGGGCGCTCGACCGGCGCCCGCTGCCGGGCGGGACCGCCGTCCGGGTCCGGGTAGGGGTCGCCACCGGGGAGGCGCTGGTGGACCTGGCCGCGGCTCGCGACGGCGGCCACGGCACGGCCAGCGGCGCGGTGATCACCATGGCCGCACGCCTGCAGGAGTACGCCCCACCCGGCGCGTGGTGCTCTGCGCGGCCACCCACCGGGCCACCACCGGCCTGCTCGCCCAGCACGCCCTGCCGTCGGTGACGGTCGCCGGGAAGCCGCGACCGGTGGACCTCTGGCAGGCCACGGGCGGGGCCGACCCCGCCGTGACCCGGCACGTCGGGCCGCTCATCGGCCGCCGCCGCGAGCTGGCGACCGCGCAGGACCAGATC
>JAEVHO010000699.1 GCA_016802835.1 Micromonospora sp. ATA32
GCCGTGGTCACCTTCGACGGGTTCAACGAGCTCGACAGCTTCATCGCTTCCGCGCTGATCAACCGGTGCCGTAAGGACGGTTTGGAGGCCTTCATTACGGTCGGATGACCAAGTTCCAGCAGACGGTCGAGCGGCTGCGCGAGGAAGGCCGCCGTCAAGGCCTTGACATCCCGACAGCCACCGCCTCGGACATCCTCGCCGACCTCGTCACCGACAACTCCGCCGCTCTCGGCATCCGCGAAGAGGCCTTCGTACGGTCCCATCTCCCGGCTATCGACCTCACGAACCTCGCCGCCCACCTGAAGCAAGCGGACGACGTGCAGAAGCGCGAGGTGGCCGCCGCTTCCCCCGCGGTCATCAGCATGGAGGGCACCGGCAGGCTCATCGCGTCGCTTGCACAAGCAGTGCGGTGCGTCAGCCTCAACCACGAACGGCTGGCACAGGGTCGCCGAGACAAGTGGGAGGCCCTCGGCGTCCTCGACGACGCCAGCAACTGCCTGACTCTGCTCGGCGAGGCCGTGAGTAACAGTCACACCTCAGTACAGGGCGCCGCGGTGCTTTGGAGCGACGAAAGCGTCGTTTACGCCCGGCGCGCGCTCACCCGGACCATCGCCAACCTCCGCGACGGCGGCTGGACCTTTGCCCACGGATTAGAGCTCGACGCCGAAGTCGGCACCCGTATGGGCGCTGACCTGAAGATCCTCCCGCAGGAGTGAGCATGCCCGTACAGCGGCGACGATCGAGGGCTGGGGCCGCCGCCGCTGTACTAGGTCGGAAAGTCGTGGCAGCCGGCGCGAGGCGACGCATGCGTTGGTGGGTTGCGTGACGACGGCACCGAGTCCGCAGGTCGGCTGAGGTTACGAGTTGGCTATTCGTCGAAGTCGTCCTCAGTGATGTCGTCGTCGGCCTCTCCGCCGGGGTCGTGGTCGCCGTAGTCGGGGTGGTCGCGGTCGGCGGTGTGGCCGAGGTGAAGCGGTGCCGGGCGGGAGGTGCGACTGTCCCAGACCAACGCCTGGTCGCACAGGCGGGCGATGAGAGCCGCCACGGAGCCGGCCGGTAGACCGCCTGGCTCGGGGATGGTGATCTCCACCCGGCTCGTGGCGTGCATGTCCTTGCTCATGCGACTCGCCGCAATCTCCTCGAAGTCCTCACGGGATCTTTGGGTTCCGATCCGCATGGGGGAGAGGGCACCTTGGTGTTGGTGTGAGTCCTGGGTGAGAAGCCAGATGGGTTCGCTGTCCTGGTCGCTGAGAAACAGGAGCCGTTTGTGGTACGAGGGTCGCATCGTGTCGAGGTCGTCGTTCTCACGGAACGCCGTGGCAGGACGAGGGGCATGGTGTCCGAGTGCGACTCGGGCGACGGTGACGGCGATTCCGTCATCTGCCAGCTGATGCCCGGGGACGGGGGATGCGACTGATGGGTTGTCCCCGATGATCGGGTAGATGCTCTGCGCCTCCTCCTTGTCCAGGGCGATGATGACGCGGTTCGTGCTCGGAGGCAGGACGAGTCGGTTCATCGCCTCCTCGACGTGGGTGCGGACCGCCTGGGATCCGGTGCTGTCGCGTCCCCAGTGCTCGTTGCCGATCTCACCGGCGTGGAACGCGGTGAGTCCTTCGGCGTAGCGGCGCCACTGACCTGCCGCGTACATCTCGAGGCGAGGGGCGGAGTCGGGGTCGGGGTCGAGGTGTATCGCGGTGAGGGTGGCGACGAGTTTCGGTGGCTTGACCGACCTGCCACGCACTTTCTTGTACACGTGCCGTCGGAAGTGGATGCCGACGAGAGTTACCGGTTCGGTGAGGGGCGCTTCCTTGCGGACGCCTGGGGTGGCGCAGACCGCGTACGGGAGGCGGTTGTCGGTAATTCCGCAGGACTTGAGAAGGTCACGCAGTGCGCCGGCGGTGGGATAGTCGGCTTCTGCTTCGCCGTCGGGGATGTCCTTGACGACGAGGAACTGGCTGACGATCCGCTGCGTGGCGAGGTCCCTGCGGGTCGGGTGCTTGCCGTCGTTGGTGATCGTTTTGCCGGCCCACTCTGTCTCGCAG
>JAEVHO010000700.1 GCA_016802835.1 Micromonospora sp. ATA32
GGTCGGCGGCGCCGTGGATGAGGTCGACGGCGTCGGTGGCGAGGGCGCCGCGCAACGGGGCCACCTCGTCGGCGCTGCGCCGGGTCACCGCGTGGCCAGCGCCGGCAGCCCGGCTCCGGCCACCAGCAGCCCCATCGCGAGCGCGCCGGCCGCCGGTACGGAGATCAGTGCCGCCGCGCCGATGGCCAGCACACTCACCAGCGCTGCCGCCGCAGCCGGTACGAGCACCCGCAGCAGCAGGTCCTGGACGGCCTCCACGTCGGAGACGAGCCGGCTCAGGGCGTCCCCGGAACGCTGCCCGGCCACCGGGCGCCGGCCGGCCAGGGTGGCGAGACCCGGGCCCGGACGTCGGTGATCATCCGGAGCACGGCGTCGTGCCCGGCGAGCCGTTCGGTGTAGCGGAACACGCCCCGGCTGATGGCCAGCGCCCGGACCGCGACGATCGCCACGGTCAGCCGGTCCAGCGGCGGCCGGCCGGCGGCGCTCATCAGCAGCCAGGTGGCGGTGGCCATCAGGGCGAGCCCGGCGAACTCGGTGGCGGCGGCGAGCAGACCCGCGCCGATGAGTCGGCCCAGGTACGGCCGGGCCAGCCGCAGTACCGCGCGCTCGGCGGCGGTGCCCGCCGGGACGCGGCCCGGCGCGCGATCCGGCCGCGTCAGCTCGGCCGGCGTCGGGCCACCCGCGCCGCGCCCCGTCCGGACGCCGGGGACCGGTTGCTCATCGGGCCGCCTCCGCGACCGGCGTCGGGGGTCAGTTCGGTGACCCGGCCGTTCTCGATCCGCAGGATCCGGTCGGCGTCCTCCAGCAGCGCGGGGCGGTGCGCGACCAGCAGCGCGGTCCGCCCGGCGACCAGCCGGCGGGTGGCCGCGAGCACGGTCGCCTCCGAGGCGGTGTCCAGCCGGGCGGTCGGCTCGTCGAGCAGCACCACCGGGGCGTCCCGGAGGAACGCCCGGGCCAGCGCGACCCGTTGCCGCTGGCCGCTGGAGAGGCCGTGCCCGCGCTCGCCGAGCGGGGTGGCCAGCCCGTCGGGCAGGGCGGCGACCACGTCGTCCAGCGCAGCGTCGGAGACCGCCGCGGCGAGCGCGTCGTCCGGGGCGTCGGGGGCGCCGAGCCGGATGTTGTCGGCGAGCGAGGTGGCGAAGAGGTGTGCCCGTTGCGGCACCCAGGCGAGCTGCCGGCGCCAGGCGTCGAGGTCGACGTTGGCCAGGTCGACCCCGTCCACGGTGACCCGGCCGGCGGTCGGGGTGACGAAGCCGAGCAGCAGGCCGAGCAGGGTGGTCTTGCCGGCGCCGCTCGGTCCGATGATCGCGATCCGCTCGCCGGGTCGGACGGTCAGCGAGACGTCCCGCAGCGCGGTGGTCCGGTCGTACGCCACGGTCACCGACTCGAACCGGATCTCACCCTGGCCGTCCGGCGCCGGCGCGGACCTGGTGGTGGTGGCCCCGGTCGGGGCGGACCGGCGGTGGGGGCGGGCGGGGTCGCGGTGACGCTGAGCGCCTCGTCCAGCGCGGTCAGCCCCTCCATGCTGGCGTGGAACCGGCTGCCGGCCGCCCGCAGCGGCAGGTACGCCTCCGGGGTCAGCAGCAGCACCAGCAGCGCGGTGGAGAGGGTGATCCCGCCGCCGAGCAGCCGGATGCCGACCGGCACCGCGACCAGCGCCACCGAGAGGGTGGCGACCAGTTCCAGCACCAGCGCGGAGAGAAACGCGATCCGCAGCGTCTTCATGGTCGCGACCCGGTGCCCGTCGGCCATCCGGTGGACCACGTCCACCTGGGCCCGGGCCCGGCCGAAGGCGCGCAGGGTGGGCAGCCCGGCCACCATGTCGAGGAAGTGCCCGCCGAGCATCGACAGCCGCCGCCACTGCCGCTCGGTGGCGGCCTGGGCCTGCCAGCCGAGCAGCGCGCCGAAGACCGGGATCAGCGGGATGGTCAGCGCGAGGAAGTGCCCGCCGAGCATCGACAGCCGCCGCCACTGCCGCTCGGTGGCGGCCTGGGCCTGCCAGCCGAGCAGCGCGCCGAAGACCGGGATCAGCG
>JAEVHO010000701.1 GCA_016802835.1 Micromonospora sp. ATA32
CCCGCCCGGGCGGGCGCAGCACGCCCCGCCGGGCCAGCCGGCCGGCGGCCACCACCTCGCGAACGGTGGCCGGTACGCCACTGCCGGCGCCCAGCCGCTGCGGGACGTACCCGATCCGGTGCCACTGGCGGAACCGCCGCAGCGGGCGGTCGAAGAGGGTGATCGACCCGACGCTGAGCGGGACCAGCCCGAGCACGGCCCGGGTCAGGGTGGACTTGCCGGAGCCGTTGGCGCCGAGGACTGCGACCACCTCGCCGGCGGTCACGGTCAGTGAGACGTCCCGCAGCACGGGACGGCCCTCGTAGCCGACCGTCCCGTGCGTGACGGTGATGACAGGTGCGCTCACGAGCAGCTCAGCGCCGTCCGGAGGGTCTGCAGGTTGGTACGCATCACCGAAAGGTAGTCCCCGCCGTTGTCGGCCGACAGCCCCTCGAGCGGGTCCAGAACCGCGGTCTTCGCGCCGACCTCGGCGGCGATGGTGTCGGCGACCTTGGGGCTGACCAGCGTCTCGAAGAAGATCGTGGTGGCCTGGTGGGCACGGGCATCCTTGGCCACTTCGGCCAGCCGCTGCGGGGAGGGCTCGGTCTCCGGGCTCAGCCCGGTGATGCCGACCTGCTCCAGCTGGTAGTGCTTGGCCAGGTAGCCGAAGGCGGTGTGGCTGGTGACGATCTCCCGGCGCTGGCAGGTCTTCAGGCTGGCGGCGTACTCGGCGTCCAGCGTCTGCAGGTCGGTGTGGAGCGTCTTCGCCCGAGCGGTGAAGTCGGCCGCCCGCGCCGGGTCGACCTTGCCGAGCCGCTCGGCCAACTGGTCGGCGACCGTGGCCAGCCGGGTCGGATCGAGCCAGAAGTGCGGGTCCTTGCCGCCGGTCTCCGCCTCCTGGCCCGGCGCCGTCTGCCCGGCCTGCTCGCCCGCGTGCCCGTGATCGTCGACGCCGGCGGCGTTCAGCAGCGGCTGCACGGTGGCGACGTCGAAGGCGCGATCCGTGGCGTTCTGCGCCACTGCCTCGTCGACGGCCGGCTGGAAGCCCTTGAGGTAGACGACCAGCTTCGCCTGGGCCACCTCGCCGACCTGGCCCGGGTTGAGCTCCAGGTCGTGCGGCTCGGCTCCCGGCTTGACCAGGTTGCTGACCTTCACCGCGTCGCCGCCGATCCGCTCGGCGATGAACTGCAGAGGGTAGAAGGCGGCCACCACGTCGACCTGTTGCGGGTCGCCGCCGGCCGCCGTGTTGTCGGAGCAGGCCGTGACGCCGCCCAGGGCGAGCAGGGCGGTGGTGGCGGCGGCCAGGGCGCGTGGAGCGGAGCGGTTGTTCATGACGCCAACTGTCCGTGGCAACGACAATGATTGTCAAAAACGCATGATTGCATGTCAGAGCAGCTTGACCAGGGCCACCGCGATCAGCAGGGTCACCATCACCAGCCGGATCACCCGGGTCTGCGGCGCCTGCACGGGCCAGGTGGTGGCCAGCAGGGCGACCAGGGCGGCGGCGAGCGCCAGCAGCAGCAGGCCGCCGACGACGCCCGGTGTGAAGAGCGCCACCAGCACCACCACCAGGGCGGCCAGGAACACCGTCGTCGAGTTCAGCCGGGCCAACCGGGTCAGCAGGGGGCTCTGCGTACGCTGCATCCCACAGACTCTACGAGGAGGACCCGGGTGCTGGTCACCAACCGGTTCGTGGTGGACGAGGATGTCGCCGCCGCCTTCACCGAGCGGGCGCACGCCGCGCTCGCCGCGCTCGCCGCCCGCCCCGGCTACCTGCGGGGTGAGCTGGTCCGGGCGCTGGACGACCCGCGGCACTGGTGCCTGGTCACCGAGTGGGAGTCGGTCGGCACGTACCGGCGGGCACTCGGCGGCTTCGACGTGAAGGTGCACGCCACCCCGCTGCTGGCCGAGTCGATCGACGAGCCGTCCGCGTACGAGACGCTGGCGAGCGCCGGACCGGGCGGGGAGGTCTCCGTGGCCACCAGTGATCGGGCCGCAGGTCCTTACCGCTGAGCCGGCGGGCACTACCCTCTCCCTATGACCGCTCCCGGACC
>JAEVHO010000702.1 GCA_016802835.1 Micromonospora sp. ATA32
CGCGCCGGCGGTGACCACCAGCCCCGACGTGGCGACCAGCAGCGCGAGCACCGGGACGCTGACCAGCGCGGCGACGAACAGGCCGGTGACCAGGGTGCGTTGATCAGCAGCGCCGTCCCGAGGGCGGTCGCCGTCGACCGCCCGGCGCCCGGATAGCGGCCGGGCAGCAGCACCGCCACGGCCGCGAGCGCGAGCAGCCCACCGGTCGGGGTGATCGCGGACGCCGCGGCGGCCAGCAGCAGCCGGCGCAGCGCGCCCGGCCGACCCGAGCCGTACGCCGATCGCCTGCCTCGACCAAGCCAGGGCAGCGCGGCGTACGCCACCAGCAGCCCCCCACTGCCCGATGAGCAGCCGCTCGGCGAGGTAGGGCGTCCACGCGTAGCCGAGCGCGGCCCACCACCCGGACCGACGTCCGTCCGGTCGGCACCAGCCGGCGGCGCCGAGCGCGGCCAGGTAGAGGATCGCCACCAGCGCCAGCCGCTGCACCAGCCAACCCGGCACCAGCCCGGTGGCGAGCGCGACCACGGCGTCCTGCGGCACCGCCCGGGGCAGCGCGGAGGCGGGCGCGATGACGTCCCAGCTCAACGGCTGCCGGGGCACGAAGACCATGTCGTAGCGGAGCACGTACCCGGGCAGCGCCAGCGGCGCGAGCACCACCGCCGTCACGGCGGCGGCCACGCCGTGCGGCACCAGCCGTTCGCGCATCTCCTCGACCTCACGTGACTGCCGGGGCGCGACCCGGGCCGCGCCGGTGGCGGCCACTGTACGCGGCCGTCGCGGCGGGCCGGCGATCCATGAACCATCCGTTGACCTGATGGGGCCGGTGGTGGCCGGTGTGGCAGTCTTCCCGCCATGGCATTGACCGGACCCGAGGCGACGACGCCACGCGACGAGAGCGGATGGATCGGCGGCTGGGTACGCGCCGACCCGGTCCGCGCGGTTGGCGTCGCGATGATCCTGGTCAGCCTCGCCTGGCGGGCGCAGCTCGCCTCCCGCGGCTTCCTCGCCGCCGACGACTGGGTGCTCGTCGCCCAGTCCGCCGGATCGGATCTCACGCCGGGCTTCCTGTTCAGCCTCTACAACAACCACTTCATGCCCGCGGCGCGGCTGCTCACCTGGCTGGTCACCCACGCGTTCGGGTACGCCTACTGGCCGTACCTGCTGCTGATGATCGTCGGTCAGGCGCTGATCGCGGTGGCCTTCCACCGGCTGCTGCGGGCGCTGCTCCGGCCGGGCTGGCTGCTGCTGGTCCCGCTCGGCATGTTCCTGTTCAGCCCGTTGACCCTGGAGGCGACCTCCTGGTGGGCGGTCGGCGCCAACATGCTGGCGATGCAGCTGGCCATGGTGCTCGCCCTCGGCGCCCAGCTGAAGTACGTCCGCACCCGGCGGAAGCGGCACCTGGTCTCCCTCGCCCTGTCCATCCTCCTCGGCCTGCTCTTCTTCGAGAAGACGCTGCTGGTCGTACCGCTGGTCTTCCTCTTCACGGCGTGCCTGTTCGCCGACGGCGGCCCGCTACGCGCGGTGGCGACCACGCTGCGCCGGTGGTGGGCGTCCTGGGCAGTGCTCGCCGCCGTCTCGGTCGGCTTCCTCGCCGCCTACCTGTCCCGCTCCGAGTCCTCGCTGCGCCAGCCGAACTCCCTGTTCGAGGTGCTCACCTTCCTCGAACAGCTGCTCGGGTCGACCTTGGTTCCCGGCCTGTTCGGCGGGCCGTGGCGCTGGCTCGGCGCGGGCGACGGCGCTCCGGTGGTCGCGCCACCGGAGCTGGGACGCTGGCTGGCCTGGGCGGCCCTGATCGCGCTGATCGTGGTCACCCTGCGGCTGCGCCGGATCGCCGCGCGGGCCTGGGTGCTGCTCGGGACGTACCTGCTGGTGGTGGCGGCGCTGCTGGCCGCGACCCGGCTGGGATCGGTCTTCAGCGATCTGGCCGGGGCGGTGCCTCGTTACGTCAGCGACGTGGCCGTGGTGGCCGCGCTCTGCGTCGGCGTCGCCCTGCTCGGGCTGGCCGCGCCGGCGCCGGCGCCGGCCGCAC
>JAEVHO010000703.1 GCA_016802835.1 Micromonospora sp. ATA32
CGGCGTCCAGGTCGACCACCCGCACGTCGATGCCGAGCGGCTCAGCCCGGCTGGCGATCACCGCGATGGTCTGCGGCAGCGCGTCGGCGTCGACGACGTACACCGCGCTCTTGGCCTTGGAGGCGCGCCGGGCGAGGGTCATCGCCTCGGCCGCCGCGGTGCCCTCGTCGAGCATCGAGGCGTTCGCGGTGGCCAACCCGGTCAGGTCGGTGACCATGGTCTGGAAGTTCAGCAGCGCCTCCAGCCGGCCCTGGCTGATCTCCGGCTGGTACGGCGTGTACGCGGTGTACCAGGCCGGGTCCTCCAGCACGTTGCGGCGGATCACCGCAGGGGTGTGCGTGCCGTGGTAGCCCAGGCCGATCATCGACACCGCGACGGTGTTGCGGGCGGCGAGGGCCCGCAGCTCGGCGAGGGCCTCGGCCTCGGTGGCCGGCGCCGGCAGGTCGAGGGTGCCGTGCCAGCGGATCACCTCGGGGATCGCGGCGTCCATCAGCTCGTCGATGGAGTCGTAACCGACCGCCTCCAGCATCCGGCGTTCGCTGTCCGGGTCGGGGCCGATGTGACGGTCGGCGAACTGCTCTGCGGTCATCAGGCTGCGCTCCTGCGGGGGCAAGGTCGACGGGTCGGCCTCCCCCTCTGTCGCACCCTCGGGGCGCTCCACAGTGCCTGCCCACGAGGTCCTTTTGCCTGAGAGGTTCCGGGGAGGATTTGCCCCTTCGGCGCCGCCCGGGTGCTGCTGGGCGGTCTCTCCCACGTGGGTGCTGCCGGCATGGTCAACGCTACCAGCGCCCGGGTTTCCGGCAGATGTCGTACCCCGGTAACCCGCCGGCCGCCGCTACAGCGCGGCCGGTTCCACCAGGCCGGGTACGGCCGGTGCCGCCCCGGCGGGCGGCGCCGGCGGGCGGCGGTGCGCTCGGCGAGGGCGGGCAGCAGCTCACCGAGCGGCGCGTCGACGGTCAGGGTGGCGTGCCCGTCACCGCGGGTGGACCCCTGGTTGACGATCACCACCGGCACCCCCAGCTTCGCCGCCCGCAGCACGAACCGGCGGCCCGACATCACCGTCAACGAGGATCCCAGCACCAGCAGCAGCCGGGCCCGCTCGACCAGGGCGAAACAGTCCGCCACCCGGGGCGCCGGGACGGTCTCACCGAAGAACACCACGTCCGGCTTCAGCATGCCGCTGCCGCAGATCCCGCAGTCGACCGTCCGGAACCGGGCCACCTGCGCCTCGTCGAGATCCACGTCACCGTCGGGGTTGACCGCGGCGACGTGCCCGTCGAAGCCGGGGTTGGCCTCGTGTAGCCGCCGGTCCAGCTCCTCCCGGGAGGTCAGGTTCCCGCAGTCCAGGCAGACCACCTCGTCGAGGCGGCCGTGCAGCTCAATCACCTGCGGGCTGCCGGCGGCGGTGTGCAACCCGTCGACGTTCTGCGTGATCAACCCGGTGACCAGGCCGGCGCGCTGCAGCCGCGCCACCGCCCGGTGGCCGGCGTTCGGCGCGGCCCGGGCGATCATCCGCCAGCCCAGGTGGCTGCGCGCCCAGTACCGTCGCCGCGCGTCCGGTCCCGGGTGAACGCTGATAGGTCATCGGCGTGTGCCGGCGGGCCGCGCCGCTGGGTCCCCGGTAGTCCGGGATGCCCGACTCCGTCGACAGCCCCGCCCCGCTGAGCACCACGACGTTCCCGGTCGCCACCAGCCGGGTCAGCGCGTCGAAGGTCTCCGTCACCCGTCCATGCTGCCTCAACGCCCCGACCGGCGACCACCGGCCGGCCTCGGCGCCCCGCCGCGGATCCCTGGCCCGGCACGTGAAGGCCGGTGCGGTCAGCCGCGCCGACGTCGCCCGGGTCCTCGTCGCGCTGCTGTACGAACCGGGGACCACCGGGCACACCCTGGAACTTGTCGGCGGGGACCTCCCCATCGCCGACGCGCTCGCGCGCCGACGTCGCCCGGGTCCTCGTCGCGCTGCTGTACGAACCGGGGACCACCGGGCACACCCTGGAACTTGTCGGCGGGGACCTCCCCATCGCCGAC
>JAEVHO010000704.1 GCA_016802835.1 Micromonospora sp. ATA32
ACGTCCACCGCGACCACGCCGGTGTCCAGGCCGGCGTCG
Source organism: Micromonospora sp. ATA32 (assembly GCA_016802835.1). Lineage (GTDB taxonomy): Bacteria > Actinomycetota > Actinomycetes > Mycobacteriales > Micromonosporaceae > Micromonospora. The sequence goes on from JAEVHO010000704.1 coordinate 40, forward strand.
CGCAGGGCCACCGCGGCGACCGCGCAGGCGCCGGTGCCGCAGGACAGCGTCTCGGCCGAGCCGCGCTCGTACACCCGCATCAGCACGTGCCCGTCGGCACCGTCGACGGGATCGCCGGGGGCGGTGAACTCGACGTTCACGCCGGCCGGGAAGACCGCCGGGTCGACCTCGGCGCCCGGGTGGAGATCCAGCCGGGGCAGCTCCAGCCCGGCCGGCAGCGCGCAGACCAGATGGGGGTTGCCGACGTCCACCGCGGTGCCGGGCAGGGTCAGCCCGCCCAGGCTGGCGGTCGACGCGTCGTACAGCCGGGGGCGGCGCATCTCGACGGAGACGGCGTCCTCGCCGACCAGCGCGCGCACGACGCCGGCCCGGGTCGCCACCGCCAGCGTGTCCCCCGCCGGCGCGGCCAGCCCGGTCGCCACCAGGTAGCGGACGAAGACCCGGGCGCCGTTGCCGCACATCTCGGCGAACGAGCCGTCGGCGTTCCAGTAGTCCATGAACCACTCGGCCTCGCCGGCCTGACCGGCGCCCTCGGGATGCTTTGCGGCCCGGACCGCCCGCAGCACGCCGTCCCCGCCGATGCCGCGCCGCCGGTCGCAGAGCGCCGCGACCAGCCCCGGGCTGAGGTCGAGCGCGCCGTCCGGGTCGGGCAGGATCACGAAGTCGTTGCCGGTGCCGTGGCCCTTGGTGAACTCCACGTCCCCATCATCCCCGATGATCGGCGAGCACCCGCAGGGCAGCCTCGATCTGGTCCGGCGCCGCCGAGTCCAGCCAGTGGATCCGCGGGTCCCGCCGGAACCAGGAGCGCTGCCGCCGGACGAACCGTCGGGTGGCCCGGACCGTCTCGTCGTGCGCCTCGGCCTCGGTCAGCTCGCCGGCCAGGAAGCGCAGCACCTGCTGGTAGCCGAGCGCCCGGCTGGCCGTCCGCCCCTCGGGCAGGCCACGACCGGCCAGCTCGCGGACCTCGGCTACCAGGCCGTCGGCCCACATCCGGTTCACCCGCAGCGCGATCCGCTCGTCCAGCAGCGCGGTGTCCAGGTCCACCCCGAGCTGCACCGACGGGTAGTACGGCGTCGGCTCGGGCAGCGACGCGGCGAACGGCGCCCCGGTCAGCTCGATGACCTCCAGCGCCCGGACGATCCGCCGCCCGTTGCCGGGCAGGATGCCGGCCGCCGCGGCCGGGTCGCCGCACGCAGCCGGGCGTAGAGCGGGGCCGGGCCGACGGCTGCCAGCTCCCGCTCCAACCGGTCCCGCAGTGCCGGATCGGTGCCGGGGAACTCGAACCGTTCCAGCACCGCCCGGACGTAGAGGCCCGAGCCGCCAACCAGCAGTGGCACCCGACCCCGGGCGAGGATGTCGCCCACCGCCGCCCGGGCGAGGCCCTGGTATTCGGCGACGCTGGCCGGCTCGGTGACCTCCCAGATGTCCAGCAGGTGGTGCGGCACGCCCTCCCGCTCGGCCGGGGTGAGCTTCGCGGTGCCGATGTCCATCCCCCGGTAGAGCTGCATCGAGTCGGCGTTGACCACCTCGCCGTCGAGGGCGTGCGCCAGCGCGATGCTCAGCGCGGACTTGCCCGCAGCCGTCGGCCCGACCACCGCCACGACCGTGCCCACGGCGGCCCGGCCCGCCGCGCCCGTCACGCCCGATCCCAGTTCGCCACGAAATAGGAAACGCCGTAGGGCGCCGACTGGTAGCTCAGCTCGCCCCGCCAGTCGCCGCCGGCCGCGCGGACCGCGCCGGCGAGCACCTGCCAGGGCGCCCGGCCGGCCACCTTCAGCTCCGTCGAGAGCGCCGGGTCCAGGCCGAGCAGGGCGTCCGGGTCCGCCGTGGCCAGGGCCCGGGCAACCCCCTCGTCGTACGCCTCGGCGCGCGGGTCGTCGTATCCGGGCGCCCGGCCGGCCACCTTCAGCTCCGTCGAGAGCGCCGGGTCCAGGCCGAGCAGGGCGTCCGGGTCCGCCGTGGCCAGGGCCCGGGCAACCCCCTC
>JAEVHO010000705.1 GCA_016802835.1 Micromonospora sp. ATA32
TTCCTGGCAGGCCAGGTGGTCGCGTTGGTGGTGGCCCGGGTGGCGTTGACCTGGCCGCTGGTGGCGGCGGCGCTGGCGGTGAGCTGGCTGGTGATCCGCGCTGCGTACCGGCCGGGCCGCCGACTTCTTCCTGATCCAGCTGCTGTCGAACGCGCCAGCGCGCTGGCCTGGATCGTCAGCATCGTGGTGCGCTGGCCGTTGCTCGGGGCCCTGGTCGGCGCTGCCCTCGGGCAGCGGGGGCGGTGGCGGCGCGATCCGGACCTGCTGCGCGCCTACTCGCGCGGCAGCTGGGTGTGGGCGGCCACCTACCTGCTGCGGCTGGCGTTCTTCGTGCCGCTCTTCCTGGCAGGCCAGGTGGTCGCGTTGGTGGTGGCCCGGGTGGCGTTGACCTGGCCGCTGGTGGCGGCGGCGCTGGCGGTGAGCTGGCTGGTGATCCGCCGCTCGCTGCCGGTCGGCCACCCGGGGCTGCGTCATCCGGTGACACCGTCCGAAGAGGACGGTGTCAGGGCAAATTGAAGGAGAGGCCGCCACGGGGGGAGCGGCCTCTCCGGTGACGTACGTTACTCCGTCGGCGGGCGCCGTGTGATCCCCTGGGGCGCTCCTTTTCGCGGACCTTTCGCGACACGTTCGGCTACGGACGGTGGGGTGGGCCGACCGGACTGCTGCGTCGGCCGGACCGGCGGCCGACCCCGGCCTGACCGTGGGAATCAGGCCGTCCGCCGACCGGGCACCCCCGTACCGCCTGGGCCCCCGACGCGGGCGCCCCGCCGGGAGCCCATCCCCCATACCCCCGGCCGCATGGCGGCGATCCGCCGCCCCCGCAGCCCCGCCCACCAAAGGGAGGGGGGCACCGCACCCCGCAACGGCGACGCCGGCCGACCACTACCACCGCTACCACGAGGACCTGGACCTGATACGCGACCTCGGGCTGCTCAGCTACCGGTTCTCCATCTCCTGGCCACGCATCCAGGCCGACGGCGCCGGCCGACCCCACCAGCGCGGCCTGGACTTCTACCGCCGGCTGGTCGACGGGCTGCACGAGCGGGGCATCGCCCCGATGGCCACGCTCTTCCACTGGGACCTGCCGCAGGCACTGCAGGACGCCGGCGGCTGGGAGTCGCGGGACACCGCCCACCGCTTCGCCGACTACGCCGAGGCCGTCTTCCGCGGCCTCGGCGACCAGGTCCCGGCCTGGCTGACGGCTCGCGCCGGGGGCGCGAGCGACGGCGCCGGTCAGCGGGGCAGCGCCTGCTGCAGTTCCGCCCGCAGGGCCGGGGTCAACATCTCCCCCGCCTGCTTCGCCAGCCGGGCCATCTCGTAGCCGACCACCCCGATGTCGGCGTCGCCGGCGGCGAGGGTGGCCAGGATCGAGCCGTCCCGGATCTGCATGACCAGGAAATAGCCCCGCCCCATCTCGACGACGGTCTGCTTGACGATGTCGCCGTCGAACATCTGCGCCGCACCTGCGGTGATGCTCATCAGCCCCGACGTGATCGCGGAGAGCTTGTCGGCGTGGTCCCGGGGCAGGTGGGCCGAGATCGCGATCAGCAGTCCGTCGGAGGAGACCACCACCGCGTGCGCCACCCCGGGCACCCGCTCCGCGAACGCGTTGACCAGCCAGCTGAGGTCCCGTGCTTCCTGGCTCAAGGTCATCACTGTTGTCCCCCTTCGCTGCGCACCCCGGTGGGCGGCATGATTATCTCCCTGGTGTCCTCGGCCTCGGCCCGTCGCACACCGTCGTAGAGCCGTGACAGCATGCCGCCGACCGCCTCTGGATCCGGATCGTGACGCGGGGTGGGCTCGCGGGGTCGGGCCGGCTGGGTGACCGCGGAGAGCTGGGCCATCGGCACCCGGAGCGGCAGGCCCCGCGCGTTGGTGCCCCCGGTGACCGGCGTCGCCGGCGGCGCGGGCGTCACCTCGCCCATCGAGACCGGCGAGGCCGGCGACGGCCCCTGCCGGGACCACCAGCCGCCAGCGGCGGGCGCGGCCGGCGCGGCGAGCACGTCCTCGGCTCGGACCGGC
>JAEVHO010000706.1 GCA_016802835.1 Micromonospora sp. ATA32
CGACCAGCTCCGCGGCGGCGCCGGCCGACCGGGTGTCGTTCCAGAGCAGCGCCGGCCGGACCACCCGGCCCGCCTCGTCCAGGCAGACCATGCCGTGCTGCTGACAGGCGACCGAGAGCGCCGCGACGTCGGCCAGCCCGCCGGCGGCGTCGACCGCGGCGCGCAGGGCCCGCCACCACGCCTCCGGGTCGACCTCGGTGCCGTCCCGGATGCGGCGCCCGGCCCTGGCGGACCAGGGTGCCGGTCTCCGCGTCCCGGACCACCACCTTGCAGGACTGGGTGGAGGAGTCCACCCCGGCGACGAGCGGCATGGCGGCCGGCCTCAGCGAGCGCCGAGCACGTGCTCGACGGCGAGCTGGTTGAGCCGGACGAAGCCGTAGCCCCGCGCTGCGACCGCCTCGACGTCCAGCTCCTCGAAGGCGGACCGGTCGGCGAGCAGCTCGGCGTGGCCCTCGCCCGGGTTGAGGGTCGGGGTGGCCAGCTCGGCGACCCGGCTGGCGGCCAGCGCCTCGGCCACCTCCGGGTCGGCCCGGAACGCCGCGGCCCGCTCCTTGAGCAGCAGGTACGTCCGCATGTTCGCCTCGGCCGAGGCCCACACGCCGGCGATGTCCTCAGTGCGGGACGGCTTGTAGTCGAAGTGCCGGGGACCGTCGTACCCGAGCCCGCCGTCCGGACCGCCGTGCTCGAGCAGGTCGACCAGGGCGAACGCGTTGAGCAGGTCGCCGTGGCCGAAGACCAGGTCCTGGTCGTACTTGATGCCGCGCTGGCCGTTCAGGTCGAGGTGGAACAGCTTGCCCTGCCAGAGCGCCTGGGCGATGCCGTGGGCGTAGTTCAGCCCGGCCATCTGCTCGTGACCGACCTCCGGGTTGAGGCCGACCAGCTCGGGGTGTTCCAGGGTCGAGATGAAGGCCAGCGCGTGCCCGATGGTGGGCAGCAGGATGTCACCGCGCGGCTCGTTCGGCTTCGGCTCGATGGCGAAGCGCAGGTCGTAGCCGCGGTCGACGACGTACTGGCAGAGCAGGTCGACGGCCTCCCGATACCGGTCCAGCGCGGCCTGGACGTCCTTGGCGACGTCGTACTCGGCGCCCTCCCGGCCACCCCACATGACGAAGGTGCGGGCGCCCAGTTCGGCGGCGAGGTCGACGTTGCGCAGCACCTTGCGCAGTGCGTACCGGCGGACCTGGCGGTCGTTGCTGGTGAAGCCACCGTCCTTGAAGATCGGGTGGGTGAAGAGGTTGGTGGTGACCATCGGCGTCACCAGGCCGGTCTCGTCGAGCGCCTTGCGGAACCGGGCGATGTGGCCGTCCCGGGCGGTGGCGTCCGCGCCGAAGGGCACCAGGTCGTCGTCGTGGAAGGTCACGCCGTACGCGCCGAGCTCGGCGAGCCGGTGCACCGCCTCGACCGGGTCCAGCTCCGGTCGGGTGGCGTCGCCGAACGGGTCACGGGCCTGCCAGCCCACCGTCCAGAGGCCGAAGGAGAACTTGTCCGCGGGGGCGGGACGGGGTGCCATGGCAGACCTCCGGGGGTGTCGTCCGCAATTTGTTCAGTGGTTGAATTAAATGCCCGGCGTGTGGCACTGTCAAGCGGTGAATGCAGCCGGCACCACCGCCGGAGGGGTGCGCCAGGGCAGCCTCCGGGAGCTGAACCTCGCCGTGGTGCTCCGCCGGATCGCCGCCGCCGCCCGGCCGCCGTCCCGGGCCGACATGGCCGCCGACACCGGCCTGACCCGGGCCACCGTCTCGGCGGTCGTCGACGACCTGATCGCCGGCCGGCTGGTCACCGAGGCCGACCCGGCCCCGCGTACCGGCGCCGGCCGCCCGGCCCGCGGCCTGGTGCTCGCCGCCGACGGCCCGGCCGTCTCGGCCTGGAGGTCAACGTCGACTACCTGGCGGCCTGCGTGGTCGACCTCGCCGGCGACGTCCGGAGGGGTGCGCCAGGGCAGCCTCCGGGAGCTGAACCTCGCCGTGGTGCTCCGCCGGATCGCCGCCGCCGCCCGGCCGCCGTCCCGGGCCGACATGG
>JAEVHO010000707.1 GCA_016802835.1 Micromonospora sp. ATA32
ACCTCGCCACCTTCGCCTACGACGACGAGACCGGCGGCCCGGAGCACGCGCTGGTGGCCCTGGTCGACCACAACATTGGCATCACCAAGGACGTCTTCGGCCGCCGCCACCACCATCCGCACCGTCTTCGCGGCGCTGGTGCCCGACGCGGAGGGCGCCGCCAAGGTCCGCCCCGGCACCCAGGCCCCGGCCTGGTCGGGCCAGCTCGGTCGGGTGCACCTGACGGGCAGCTGGGCCTACGGCGACGTGTACGGCGACCAGACCTCCTACCTCGCCACCTTCGCCTACGACGACGAGACCGGCGGCCCGGAGCACGCGCTGGTGGCCCTGGTCGACCACAACATTGGCATCACCAAGGACGTCTTCGTCGGCGGACCGGCCGGCCGGATCCTGGAGCAGGTGCGGCAGATGGTGGCCGAGGACGACCTGACCTGGTTCCGGGAGGAGGACCCGGCCCGGATGCACGGCGAGGTGACCCGGCACCTCGCGGTCACCGACGACCTGGGTGACCTGCCGGCCGAGGGGTCCCTCGCCACCGACCGGGCGCTCGTCGGGGCCCGGCTGGCGGTGCTGCCCGGGTCCCCGGGTGACACCTCGACCTGGGACGCCGAGCCGCTCTCCGCCGCCGACCGCACCGCACTGGTCCGCAGCTTCCTGGCCTCGCCCGAGGCGGCCCGGTTCGGCCTCGACGCGGTGGACGGCGCCGAGCTGGCCTCGCTGCACTTCTGCCTGAGCCTGCTGCTGGACCACGCGGCGAGCTTCCCGGACGCCGACCCGATGCGGTGGAGCCCCGCGGTGGCCGGCCTGTTCCTGCTCGACTGGGTGCACCGGCGGGCCGTGCTGGACATGGACGACGCCGCGATGCTGCCCCGGGTGCTGCGCGGCTGGGCGGCGTACGCGTCCCGCCAGCGTGGACTGCCCGCGTCGGCGGGCACCCGGACCGACGAGGCGATCGAGGAGATGGTCCCTGAGTTCGCCCGGCTCTACTCCACGGGTGAGCGGCGCAGCCCGGCCACGGCGGCGGTGGCGCAGCTGATGGCGGACGGCGTCGACCCGGACGACCCGGCCGCGCTGGACGCCTGGATCGAGGCGAACCGCCAGCGCCTCGCCGACGAAGGCGCCTGACCCCACCCGGGCGGGCGCGGGCGGTCAGCCGAGCGCGGCGAAGACGACGCCCGCGACCACCGCGCCGATGAGGCCCCCGACCACCACCTGGGCGACCGTGTGGTCGCGCAACCGCACCCGGGACCAGCCGACCATGGCCAGCAGGGGCGCCACCGCCAGCAGCCGGTAGCCGAACGTCAGCACCAGGACGACCACCGCGCCGGCGGCCACCGCGGCGTGGATGGACATCTTCCACCAGTGGCTGACCGTCACCGCCACCACGAGACCCGCCACCCCGGCGCCCACCAGGGCCAGCACCGGCCGGGGCGCGCCGAGAACGGCGAGCAGGGCGAGGCCCGCGGCCGCCGAGGCGAGACCGAAGAGCAGCGGCACGCGGCGCTGTTCGCGTACGCCGACGTGGTGGTCGGTCAGCCGGCCGCGAAGCACCCCGCCGACGATGTAGGCGAACGGGATGCCGATGGCGAAGACGGTGGCCAACAGACCCCAGGCCAACCCGTGCACGCCGCCCCCGGCGCTGTGCCAGCCGACCGCGACCATCAGCAGGGTCACCAGGACGGCGGGCGCGGTCAGCTCGGTCACCAGCCGGGCCAGGCGCAGCGCCGGCCCCGGCCGTACGGCGGCGACCGGGCGGGCCTCGGGCCGCCGCTGCCACCGTCGACTCCGCTCAGCGCCCCGTCCCCAGTCCGTCCCACCCGCTCGGCCGCACACCGGTGCCACGACCTGGGCCGTCGGGCCCGGTCATCCGGCGTCGACCACCACCGTACCGGCGGTGGCCGGCATGCCGGGGAGGATGCGGGGCGGCTCGGCCGGGCGCTGCGGGGGACGGGCTCGGGGGTGGCGGTCGGGGCGACCGACGGCCGGCTCCGGGGGCAGCGGCGTCCGGGCCGGCCG
>JAEVHO010000708.1 GCA_016802835.1 Micromonospora sp. ATA32
TCCACCGACGGGGCGACGACCAGCCAGGCGGCGATGCCGACGACGGTGCCGCAGACCGACGCCACCGCGCCGACGACGGCGCCATTGGTCAGCATCACCGCGTTCATGATCGGGGTACGGGCGACCGCGCGCGCCGGCCACCACGCGGCGGCGGTGGCGGTCGCCACGGCCAACAGCATGCCGGCGGCGATCGTCGCCCAGGGCAGGTCGAACCGGTCGATGCGGTGCCCGGCGGAGGTCTCCACCGACGGGGCGACGACCAGCCAGGCGGCGATGCCGACGACGGTGCCGCAGACCGACGCCACCGCGCCGACGACGGCGCCATTGGTCAGCATCACCAGGCGCAGGTGCCGCCGGGTGGCGCCCATCGCGGCGAGCATGCCGAGCTGGCGCAGCCGACGGTGGGCCACCACGACGAAGCCGGCGGCGGCGACGAGCGACACCAGGAGCAGCCCGACCGTGGCCAGCGCCAGCACTGCGACGGCCGTTCCGGTACGGCTGGTGGATCGGGATTCGCGCACCAGGGGACCGTCGACGGACTGCCGGAACGCCTCCAGGTCGGCCCGGTCGCCGGGGACCAGAATCGTGACCGACTGCGGCGGATCGGCGTGCGCGACGGCCGTGAGGACGAACTCGTCGTTCAGGTCGGCCGGGTTCTCGACCAGACCGACGACGAGGCGGTCGCGGTTGTCCAGGCGTGTCCGGGTGCCCACCCCGGCCTGCAGAGCGCGGGCGGTCGCGTCGGTCATCGCCACCTCGCCGGCGTCGCGCGGGTACCGGCCCTGGCGCAACGCGAGCATCGGCGCGCCGTAGGCGCCGGCCGGATCCTGGGCCCGGACGTCCACCGGGTCGAACCGCCCGGGTACCGGCACGTGGCGGTGGCCGATCACGTCGATCGTGCCGAACCACGCCCGGGCCGCGGCGATCCGGGACTCGACGAGGGCCGGGTCGTCACCGGGCAGGCGTATGAGCTGGTCGGCCCGGCCGAATGTGGCGTCACCGGACGCCCCGAGGTTCCAGGTCGCCGAGACCCCGAAGGTGGCGCCGACCACCGCGACCGTGAGCAGGACGATGACCAGCAGCTGCTGACGCCACTCGCGGCGGAACAGCCGGACGGCCCACCGGATGACGGCCCGCCGGGCGGGCATCCCGCCGCCCGTGGCCCGGTCGGCTGTCGCGGGCGTGGGTGCGGCCTGGACCGGGGTGGGGCTCACGACGCGCCGTCCACTGCCAGCAGGGTGTCCGGGCCGGCCGACGGGTTCGTCTCGTCGACGACCCGGCCGTCGCGGATGAAGACCACCCGGTCCGCCCAGGAGGCCAGCTGGGCGTCGTGGGTCACCAGCACCCCGGCGATCCCGCGTCGGCACGCCGAACGCAGCATCCGCATCACCGCCTCGCCGTTGGCCGCGTCGAGGGCCCCGGTGGGTTCGTCGGCGAGCAGCAGCCGCCGGTCCCCGACCACGGCCCGGGCGATCGCGACCCGCTGGCGCTCGCCACCGGACAGCTCGTCGGGGTAGTGGTCGGCCCGGTCGGTCAGCCCCAGCTCGTCCAGCGCCCGCAGGGCGCGGCGCGCGCCGTACGGGCCCGCACGCCGTCGAGTTCCAGCGGCAGTGCGACGTTCTCGACGGCGGAGAGTCCGGCGAGCAGGTTCAGGTCCTGGAAGACGAAGCCGATCGACCGGCGACGCAGGCGGGCCCTGGCATCGACGGACAGCGTCGAGAGCTGCGCGCCGCAGACCTCCACCTCGCCGCCCGTGGGTTCCTCGAGGCTGCCGGCGACCGTCAGCAGTGTGCTCTTGCCGGAGCCGCTCGGCCCCATCACCGCCACCAGCTCGCCCGCCTCCACCACGAGGTCCACCGGCCGGAGGGCGTGCACGGCGCGGGGCCCCGCCCCGTACACCTTGGACACCTGTCGCAGGCTGAGCACCACGCTCATCGCCGGGTCCCCGCGCGACGATCCGGAATCGGGCCGGCCGGGCGGCGCCGGCGACCGGCGTCGTCGGGCGCGGC
>JAEVHO010000709.1 GCA_016802835.1 Micromonospora sp. ATA32
ACGGACGACCGCGCCGACCCCGTGGTGGAGACCGCCGTCAAGGTTTCGAAGTATCTCGGCTACCTCGGCCTGGTGCTGCTGGTCGGTCCGGCGCTGGTGAGCTACCGGGTGATCTCCGCCGACAGCCACCCGGTCTCCGGCGCGTTCACCTACTCGCTGGGCGCGCCGTCCGCGCCGCCGGTCGACTCCGGCACGGACGACCGCGCCGACCCCGTGGTGGAGACCGCCGTCAAGGTTTCGAAGTATCTCGGCTACCTCGGCCTGGTGCTGCTGGTCGGTCCGGCGCTGGTGCTCTCCGCGCTCTGGCCGCGGCGGCTGTCCCGCCGGGGGCCGGCCCGGCTGGGCTGGGCCGGCTTGGGCCTGCTGGCCTTCGCCACCGTCGCCGACCTGTGGCTGCAGGTGCCCTACACGGCCGGCGGGGGACTGTTCGACGTCAGCGGCTCCGGGCTGGGTGACGTGCTGGGCAACATGTTCGGCGCGGCGCACCTGGTCCGCCTCGGCCTGCTCGCGGCGGCGGCCTTCCTGCTGCGCCCGCTCTTCACCGGCCCGGTGGGCCGGACCGACGGCATCATCCTCGGGATCCTCGGCGCGGCGGCGCTGTTCACCTGGCCGGTGGCCGGCCACCCGGCGGCTCGCCCGCGCCCGCGGTGTCGGTGGTCGTCGACGCGGTCCACCTGGGCAGCATGGCGGTCTGGCTCGGCGGCCTGGTGATGCTCGCCGTCTTCCTGCTGCGCCGGGCGACGAGCGGGAGCTGGGGGCGATCCTGCCGATCTGGTCGCGCTGGGCGGCGCTGGCCGTCTCGGCGCTGCTGCTCGCCGGCACGGTGCAGGGGCTGATCGAGGTGGCCACCCCGGATGCCCTGGTCGGCACCACGTACGGCCGGCTGCTGCTGGCCAAGATCGGGCTCTTCGTCGTGGTGATCGCGGTGGCCGCGTACTCCCGGCAGTTGGTCCGGCGGCGGGTCGCGGCGCAGCGGCCGGTGCCGGTGCGCCGGGCGATCTGGGTCGAGCTGGCGATCACCGCCGTGGTGCTCGGCATCTCCGCCACGCTGGTGCAGACCACTCCGGCCCGCACCGCGGCCACCGACGTGGCCGGTACGCCCGCCGGCTACTTCTCCACCACCCTGGACAGCCCGATCTACTCGCTCCAGGTCGAGCTGGACCCGGCCCAGTCGGGCAGCAACTCGATCCACCTCTACGCGTACACGAAGGACAACCGGCCGCAGCCGGTGGCGGAGTGGAGGGCGACGGCGGCCCTGCCGTCGGCCGGGATCGAGCCGATCGACATCCCGCTGCTGCCGCTGACCGACAACCACGCGACCGGGGAGATCAATCTGCCGGCGTCGGGGGAGTGGCAGCTGCGCTTCACCGTCCGCACGTCCGAGATCGACCAGGCCACGGTGACCGCCACCGTGCCGATCAAGTAGGAGGCTCTCGCACATGATCCGTCACCGGCGTACCGCAACCGCCGCGTCGCTGGCCGTCGCCGCCGTTGCCGCGGCCGTGCTCGGCTTCGCCGGGCCCGCCTCGGCGCACGTCACCGTGAACCCGAAGGAGGCGACCCAGGGCGGCTACGGCCGGTTCGCCTTCCGTGTGCCGAACGAGAGCGACACGGCGTCCACCACCAAGGTGGAGGTGGTGCTGCCGGCGAACGCCCCGGTCGGCTCGGTCTCGACGATGCCGGTGCCGGGCTGGACGGTGGCGGTGGAGAAGCGCAAGGTCGACCCGCCGATCGATGTGCACGGCAGCCAGCTCAGCGAGGCGGTGGCCAAGCTGACCTGGACCGCCACCGGCGATGCCGCGGTCAAGCCCGGCCAGTTCCAGGAGTTCCCGGTCTCGATGGGGCCGCTGCCGCAGGTCGACCAGATGGTCTTCAAGACGCTCCAGACGTACTCCGACGGCACCGTCGTGCGGTGGATCGAGGAGCCGACCACCGGCGGTGCGGAGCCGGAGAAGCCGGCACCGGTGCTGACCCTGGCCGCGGCGTCGCCGTCGGCCTCGCCGGCC
>JAEVHO010000710.1 GCA_016802835.1 Micromonospora sp. ATA32
GACGGGCTGACCCGCCGCCGGCGCCGCCGGCGTCGCCGCGGTGCCGGTGACGTCGAGGGCGGCGCCGACGACGGCGTGCCGACCGTGGTCAAGATCCGTGAGCCGCGCCGGGCCGTCGACGAGGTGCAGGGCGTCTCCGGCTCGACCCGGCTGGAGGCGAAGCGGCAGCGCCGCCGGGACGGACGCGAGCAGCGCCGGACCCGTCCGCCGATCCTGAGCGAGTCGGAGTTCCTGGCCCGCCGGGAGGCGGTCGACCGGGTGATGGCGGTACGCCAGCGCGGCGACCGCACCCAGATCGCGGTGCTCGAGGACGGCGTGCTGGTCGAGCACTACGTCACCCGCAACTCTTCCGGCACCATGGCCGGCAACGTCTACCTGGGCAAGGTGCAGAACGTCCTGCCCAGCATGGAGGCGGCCTTCGTCGACGTCGGCCGGGGCCGCAACGCGGTGCTCTACGCCGGCGAGGTCAACTGGGACACCAGCGGCCTGGAGGGGCGCGCCCGCTCGATCGAGCAGGCGCTGCGCTCCGGCGACTCGGTGCTCGTGCAGGTCACGAAGGACCCGATCGGGCACAAGGGTGCCCGGCTGACCAGCCACATCGCGCTCTCCGGCCGGCACCTGGTCTACGTGCCGAACGGCAACGCCTCCGGGATCAGCCGCAAGCTGCCGGACAACGAGCGCAAGCGGCTGCGGGACGCGCTGAAGAAGCTGGTCCCGGACGGCGCCGGCGTGATCGTCCGGACCGCGGCCGAGGGCGCCAGCGAGGACGAGCTGGCCCGGGACGTCAAGCGGCTGCAGGCGCAGTGGGAGGACATCCAGGCCAAGGCGGCCGAGGGCGGCGCCCCGGTGCTGCTCTACGAGGAGCCGGACCTGGTCATCCGGGTGGTGCGGGACCTGTTCAACGAGGACTTCCGCGAGCTGGTGATCGAGGGCGACGAGTCGTACGGCATGGTCGAGTCGTACCTGTCGCACGTCTCGCCGGACCTGGTCGACCGGGTACGCCGGTACGTGGGCACCACCGACGTCTTCGCCGAGTACCGGATCGACGAGCAGATCCTCAAGGGCCTGGACCGCAAGGTCTTCCTCCCCTCCGGTGGATCGCTGGTGATCGACCGGACCGAGGCGATGACCGTCATCGACGTCAACACCGGCAAGTACACCGGCTCCGGCGGCAACCTGGAGGAGACGGTCACCCGCAACAACCTCGAGGCGGCCGAGGAGATCGTCCGGCAGCTCCGGCTACGCGACATCGGCGGCATCGTGGTGATCGACTTCATCGACATGGTGCTGGAGAGCAACCGGGAGCTGGTGCTGCGCCGGCTGACCGAGTGCCTCGGCCGGGACCGCACCAAGCACCAGGTCACCGAGATCACCTCGCTGGGCCTGGTGCAGATGACCCGCAAGCGGATCGGCGCGGGCCTACTGGAGGCGTTCAGCGAGACCTGCGAGTGCTGCAAGGGTCGCGGCGTGATCATCCACACCGAGCCGGTGCCGGAGAAGGCGCGCCCCGCCGGCCCGGCAACCTCCGGCGGCGGCGCCGGGGAGAAGGTCAAGGCGGTCGCCTCGGCGGTCACCGGCCCGGCTCCCGCGGCCGAACAGTCCAGCGCCTCCTCCCGACGGCGCGCCCGCAAGAGCGCGCCGCCGGAGCGGACCGTCGTCGAGGTCAGCGAGTCGGACACCGGCACGGACTACGTCGACACGATGGGCTACGACCTGTCCCGGTACGAGGCCGACACCGCGGCCGCGCCGGACATCGCCGACAGCCAGCGGGGTGAGTCGGCCCGGCTGGCCGCGGCGGACGACCCGGACGCGCTCGGTGACGGCGACTCCGACGAGGAGACCACCGAGGGCGGCGGCCGACGCCGGCCGCGTCGCGGTGGCACCCGTCGGCGTACCCGGCCGTGACCGGCTGACCAGCGAGGCGTTTGGCAGGGCCCCTTCCACGGCAACGTCACCGGCGGGAGGGGCCCTGCCTCTCGTCCACCCCCGGACAGGAGAATGAAGAT
>JAEVHO010000711.1 GCA_016802835.1 Micromonospora sp. ATA32
GCGGCTGCGGCGCACGGCCGCCCTCGACCCGACCAGCCCGCTGGATCCGGCGACGGTGGACCGGCTCGACGCCGTCCTCGCCGCCCGCCAGGAGGAGGCGCTGGCGGCCGTCGACGAGGCGCTGCGCTCACCCCGCTACCTCGCCCTGGTGGACGCCCTGGTGCTGGCCGCCGCCGCGCCACGGCTCGCACCCAGGGCCGACGCCGCCGCCACGAAGGCGCTGCCCCGGCTCGTCGCCAAACCCTGGCGGAAGCTGGCCGGGGACGCGGCGGGCGGGGGGTGCCCCAGCGCTCGACGCACTCGGGCCCGACGAGCAGTGGCACGAGGTCCGCAAGCAGGGCAAGCAGGCCCGGTACGCGGTCAACGCGGTGGCGCCGGTGCTCGGCAGGGACGCCGCGAAGCTGGGCAAGGCGCTGTCCCGCGTGCAGGACCTGCTCGGTGAGCACCAGGACGCGGCGGTCGCGGCACACAGCTGGGCGGCCCTCGCCGGCGACCGGCCCGGCGACCATCAGCTCGCGGTCGACGCGGGGCGGCTGCTGGAGCGGGAACGCGCGAGCATCCGCCGGGTACGCGCCGAGTTCCCGGACGCCTGGCGGCGGGCGGCCCGACGGCGCCGGACGAAGTGGCTGCCGTGAACGGAACCGGCATCCAGGCGGCCGGCGGGGTGGCCTGGCGGCCGGTCCCCGACGGCGTCGAGGTCTGCCTGGTGCACCGACCCCGCTACGGGGACTGGTCGCTGCCGAAGGGCAAGCTGGAGCCGGGCGAGCACCCGCTGTCGGCCGCGGTCCGCGAGGTGGCGGAGGAGACCGACGTCCGCGCCATTCCCCAGGTGCGGCTGCCCAGCGCGCGGTACCACAGCGAGGGCCGGCCGAAGGTGGTCGACTACTGGACGATGCGGGCGGTCGCGGCCGGCGGCTTCCAGCCCGACACCGAGGTCGACGAGGTGCGCTGGCTGGCCGTCGACGACGCCGTACGCCTGGTCAGCTACCCGCACGACGCGGAGGTGCTCGCCGCCTTCGCCGCGCTGCCCCCGGTGACCGGGACGGTGGCGCTGGTCCGGCACGGGCACGCGGGCAAGCGGGCCACCTGGTCCGGGCCGGACACCGGCCGACCGCTGGACGCCACCGGGTGGGCGCAGGCCAACGCGCTGGCCGCCCTGGTCGCGCTGATCCGACCGGTACGGCTGCTCTCCGCCTCGCCCCGTCGTTGCGTGCAGACCCTCGACCCGGCTGCGGCACTGTTGGACCTGCCGATCGAGATCGCCGGCGACCTCGACGAGCCGCAGCCCGGTCAGCAGCTGGACGAGCGGGCGCTGGCCGCCGCCGCCTGCCTGACCGAGCTGGCCAGGACCGGGGAGCCGGTGGCGGTGTGCGGCCAGGGCAAGGTGATCCCGGGGGCGCTGGAGCAGCTGACCGGCCAGGCCGACGACTTCACCACCCCGAAGGGCGGCGGCTGGCTGCTGGCCTTCGCCGGCGACCGCCTGCTCGCCGCCGACCGCCTCTGAACCGACCGCCTCTGAACCGACCGCCGACCGCCGACCGGCCGACTGTGACGGGACTGCGGTGGCGGCACGACGAAGGGCGCCCACCGTGACGGTGGACGCCCTTCGGGCCCCGTTGGTCAGCGCTTGGTGGCTGCCTTCTTTGCCACGGACTTCTTCGCCGGCGCCTTCTTGGCCGCCCGTGCTCCTGCCGGCCGCCGCGGTGGTCTTCTTCGCCGCCGTCGACCTGGCCGACCGAGCTGGCCAGGACCGGGGAGCCGGTGGCGGTGTGCGGCCAGGGCAAGGTGATCCCGGGGGCGCTGGAGCAGCTGACCGGCCATGCCGACGACTTCACCACCCCGAAGGGCGGCGGCTGGCTGCTGGCCTTCGCCGGCGACCGCCTGCTCGCCGCCGACCGCCTCTGAACCCGACCGCCTCTGAACCGACCGCCGACCGCCGACCGGCCGACTGTGACGGGACTGCGGTGGCGGCACGACGAAGGGCGCCCACCGTGACGGTGGACGCC
>JAEVHO010000712.1 GCA_016802835.1 Micromonospora sp. ATA32
GGTCGCGCCGGCCGTCGCGCCGCTGGTGTCCCTGGCCGTCGGCGACGGCGACGCGGTCGCCTGCTCGCTGGAGAACCCGGAGATCTGCGAGGCGTGCCAGTGACGATGCTGCTCGATCCCGGCATGGACCTGACCCTGCGACCGATGCGCTACCCGGACTTCTACGAGCGGTTCCGGGCCGCCATCCGGAACACCTGGACGGTGGAGGAGGTCGACCTGGCCTCCGACGTACCCGATCTGGCGAAACTCTCCGACGGCGAGCGGCACCTGGTCCACCGGCTGGTGGCGTTCTTCGCCACCGGCGACTCGATCGTCGCCAACAACCTGGTGCTCAACCTCTACCAGCACGTCAACGCACCGGAGGCACGGCTCTACCTGTCCCGCCAGCTGTACGAGGAGGCGGTGCACGTCCAGTTCTACCTGACCCTGCTCGACACCTACCTGCCTGACCACGACGAGCGGGTGAAGGCGTTCGCGGCGGTCGAGCACATCCCGTCGATCCGCGACAAGGCGGAGTTCTGCTTCCACTGGATCGACTCGATCGGGAAGCTGCACCGGCTGGAGACCCGTGCCGACCGGCGGGCGTTCCTGCTCAACCTGATCTGCTTCGCCGCCTGCGTCGAGGGGCTGTTCTTCTACGGCGCCTTCGCGTACGTCTACTGGCTGCGCTCGCGGGGGCTGCTCTCCGGGCTGGCCACCGGGACAAACTGGGTGTTCCGCGACGAGTCTATGCACATGGAGTTCGCCTTCTCGGTGGTGGACACCGTCCGCGCCGAGGAACCGTCCCTCTTCGACGGTGAGATGGCCGACGAGGTGCGGGCCATGCTGGACGAGGCGGTCGAGGCCGAGCTGGCCTTCGCCCGGGACCTTTGCGGGGACGGCCTGCCGGGGATGAACACCGCCGACATGCGCCGCTACCTGGAGTACGTCGCGGACGCCCGGCTCGCCCGGCTCGGCCTGCCGCCGGCGTACGGGTCGACGAACCCGTTCCCGTTCATGGAGTTGCAGGACGTGCAGGAGCTGACCAACTTCTTCGAGCGGCGGGTGTCCGCCTACCAGGTGGCGGTGGGCGGGGCGGTGAGCCTGGACGACGAGTTCTGAGCCGTCAGCCTCAGGACATGCGCCCCGCCGGATTGATCGCGAGGAGGCCCGGCGGATTGCGGTTCGCGCCCAGCTGCTGGACGCGCTGCGCCTTCTTCGCTCAGGTGGCCGAGCGGTCCTGACGCCGACGTGAAGCGCCCGTCTCACCGGAGACGGGCGCTTCACGCTGTCGCCTCCACCGAACGCCGCGATTCGTTTGCGCCATCAGCTCTACAGCGTGCTCGGCACCCACCCGGAGAGCTGTCTGTGAACGCCGGCGACAGTTCGGCAGGTGCTCGTCTCCGTCCTGGCGTGCCGGCGCCCCGGCCGGGCATGCTGTGGCGATGGGCGTACGGGTGCAGCACGACGGACCGGTGACCACGGTCATCCTCGACCGGCCGGCGGCCCGCAACGCCGTCGACGGGCCGACCGCGCGGGCGCTCGCCGACGCGTTCCGCGCCTTCGACGCCGACCCGGACGCGGCGGTCGCCGTGCTCTGGGGCGCCGGCGGCACGTTCTGCTCCGGCGCCGACCTCAAGGCGATCGGTACCCCGAGCGGCAACCGGGTCGAGCCGGAGGGCGACGGCCCGATGGGCCCCACCCGGATGGCACTGTCCAAACCTGTCATCGCCGCGATCTCCGGGTACGCGGTGGCCGGCGGGCTGGAGCTGGCGCTCTGGTGCGACCTGCGGGTCGCCGAGTCCGACGCGGTGCTCGGGGTGTTCTGCCGGCGCTGGGGGGGTGCCGCTGATCGACGGCGGGACGGTCCGGCTGCCCCGGCTGATCGGTGAGAGCCGGGCGATGGACCTCATTCTCACCGGCCGCCCGGTGCCGGCCGATGAGGCGTACGCGATGGGTCTGGTGAACCGGCTGGTCGCGCCGGGTGGCGCCCGGGCGGAGGCCGAGCGGTTGGCCGCCGAAATC
>JAEVHO010000713.1 GCA_016802835.1 Micromonospora sp. ATA32
CCGCCGGCCGAGTACGAAGCCCTACACGCGATGACCCACCCGGTCAACGCAACCCTGAAAACCAGATAATCCCGTCTCCATCAAACCCGGGGCTTGACAGTACGTCTGCGTCTCACGCGCTCGGGAGGAACTCGGCGTCATCGTCTACGCGAACAACGTCGAAGCCGCGATCCTGTCCCTCAAGGTGTCTGGCCTAGCAGACGAACCACTGACGCTGAGCGACCTCACCAACGACCTCGGCGGAGATCCCAGCATGACGTAGAGCCGAGCTGCCGGTCCAGTTCTTCAAGCACGTCGATGACCTCCAGTCTGCTGGTGCTGGCTGGCATGGTTCGCGTGACGCCAAGGGCAAGTTGGAGCCATAACTACATGATCAGGTTAGCCGCCGTGCTGCACCTGAATCCGACTTACCCGAAAAGTTCACGGATGACTCCCATGGCCCGCGGCGAGATCGCCTCGTCGGGGTAGAAGTCGCTGCACAGACGTAAGGCGTCGTCCACCGTCGCTACCTTGGCCACCGCCGCCAGGGTGCGAAGGTCGTCCACGTCGCGGGCCCGCGCCGCGAGGGCCTTCATCGCGAAGATGTGCTCCGGCGAGGCCGCCATCACGCGCAGCCCAGGATGGTCGAAGACCCGCCGCCTGCCCGGGTCGTCCTTGCCGGAGACATACACGCTGGCCTGCTCGTTGAGCCACCACGGCGCAGTCCCAGTTCGTCGGCCACCGCACGCGCCTCATCAAGACGACTCCGTGCGGGACGAACATCGCATCGACGTCCCTGGTCACCCGTTTCGCATCGTAGGCGAGCGCCATCGCGGCGCCCCCCCACAACAAAGATGTCAGCGACGATCCCGCGGCGGACAAGCCGGTCGCCCAGGTGAGTGAACGCGCGTTCGAGTTCCGCGCGCCCCATCAGGACGTCGTCCGATCCGCTCACGCCGCAGCCAGGTCGTGAACGGAAAGGTACACACCGTGCTTCCGGAACGCAGCCGGCGCCCATGCCAGGGCGTCGGCCCGGTGAATGGCCAGTTCGGCCGGGAACCACGCCCGGCGCAGCACACGTGCCTCGACCCACGCGGGCGGGGCAAGATCCGCCTGGGCCAGCAGATGCTCCGCGACCGCCGCAAGCAGCGTGTCCCAACGCGCGTCCCCGGTTAGCCCGGGCTCATCCTTCAACAGAGCGGCCCTGGTTTCGGCCGGTTCCCAGCGGTACTCCTCCAGAAACTCCCACACCAGCTTCCAGCGGGTCTGGTCGGCGTCCGCGGATGCCAGATGGGTGGCCAACCTGGCAAGACTCATCGGTTCGTAGCTGGTACCCACCGGGCGAGCCTCACCTTCTGACCAACGGCATCATTGGTTGCAGACTATCGCGGCGCCGCCCGCGAACACCGCAAAGGTCAGGTGGCGACGCGTGTCCGAGTTTCAGCCGGCGCCCCCGCTCGGACGTACGCTCCGGGTCAGGAGGTAGAGGTATCGCTAGCCCTGCATTCCGCACGTGGCTGATTCTCAGCACCATTCCAGTGGGTCGATGTCGAGGAGTTCGAGGAGGCGGAGTTGTAAGGGCGTGGGGTGAGGGATGGTGGGTGGGTTGCGGCCGGTCGCGGGGATGATCTTCATAGTGGCGAGGGCTTGCAGGATGAGCCGGGTGGTCGGAACGGCGGGGCGGCCGGCGTAGAGACCGGCGACGGTGCTCTGGCCGGCAGCGGCCAGGGCCTGTCTGACCTGGCGTTCGATCAGGCTGAAGATGAGCAGGGCGAGGCAGACCACGGTGATCATGGCGGTGATCCGGCGGTTGTTCTTCAGGTAGATCGCGGCGACGGCGAGCGGGCCTTTGAACGCGGAGTAACGGCGTTCGACGGCTTCCTGGCCTTTGTAGTGCAGTAGGACCTGACCCGCGTCGGCCTGGCCGGCGTCCAGGTTGGTCAGCAGGGCGTACCAGCCGTCGGTGGCCGCTTCGGCGTCGATCGCGGCCTGGTTGAACTGCCAGGTCAGGGTGGGTTTACCGG
>JAEVHO010000714.1 GCA_016802835.1 Micromonospora sp. ATA32
ATGCGACGGTGACCGGCTGGCAGGTCCGGGTGAGCCTGCTCCGACCGGCCGGCAGTGCGGCCAGCCCGGTGCTGCGGACGGTCGGCGCGGTGGCCTCCGGCGACCACGAGCCGCCGGTGCTCGGCGCGCACCGGGCCGCGCCGGGCGGGATCGGACACGGGACGGTGCTCGACGTGCCCCGGTACTCCCAGCGGCTGCACGCCGGGGGCGAGACGCGGTGGGGCGGCGGCGGTGACTCCTGGTGCAGCCCGACGTGCACGTCCATGGTGCTGGCCCACTGGGACGCCGCCCCGGCGCCCGACCGGTACGCCTGGGTCACCCCGGCCGGGCACCGACCGGTGGTGGTGCACGCCGCCCGGCACTGCTTCGACCACGCGTACTCGGGCGCCGGGAACTGGCCGTTCAACACCGCCTACGCCGGCCTGCACGGGATGGACGCGTTCGTCACCCGGCTGCGGTCGCTGGCCGAGGCGGAGGCGTTCGTCGCCGCCGGGATACCGCTGGTCGTCTCCGCCACGTTCCGCGCCGGCGAGGTGCCCGGGCTGGACTACGACACCCGGGGGCATCTGATCGTGCTGGTCGGGTTCACCGACGCCGGCGCACCGGTGCTCAACGACCCGTACGCCCCGGACGACGAGGCGGTCCGCCGGACCGTGGACCGGGACCGGTTCGAGGCGGCGTGGCAGGCCGGCAGTGGCGGGGTCGCGTACGTCATCCGGCCCGCATCGGTCCCGCTGCCCCCGCCCCCCGGCCAGCCCAACTGGTGATCAGTCGGGGAGCCGCCACAGCCCGAACGTCGCGTCGATGCGCCGGCACAGCAGGGTGCGGCCGTCCACCTGGCAGTCTCCCGAGACGTCCGGCAGCAGGTCGAGCTGCTTCACCCGGGCGGCGGCGACGTCCAGCTCGGCGACCAGCATGCGCCCGTCCCGGCCCCGCCGCAGCCCGATCACCGGATCGTCGAGATCGGTCCAGCGGGCCAGTTCCCAGGAACCCAGCTCGGCGACGATCTGACCGGTCCCCGGGTCCAGCACCGAGAACGTCTCCCTGCTCTGCCGACCGGACGCGGCGACCAGGAGCCGGCCGCCGCGCTCGGCCAGCGCCATGTTGTGCACGAGATCCCGCCAGCGGACCCGGCCCGTAGCCGGGTCCAACGCCCACATCCCGCCGGTCTGCCCGTACCCGCAGAGCAGATCGCCACAGGAGGTGAAGGCCACCAGCGGCAGGCGGGCCTCCCAGCGCCGGTCCAGCCCGTCCAGCCCGTACGCGGTCACCATCGTGGCGTTCTCCCGGGTGACCAGCAGCAGGTCGTCGACGACCTGCGCCTGCTGGAACGACGGCAGCTCGCCCGGCCGGACGTTCGCGGCGCGCAGCTTCACGCCGGAGGTGGCGTCCCAGACCTCGACCTGCCCCGAGGGGGGCATCGACACGATCCGGTCGACCTTGTCGTAGTCCCGGTAACGGAAGCTGACTCCCTCCGGCGGCATCGGCACCGACCACCTCGACCGGCCGGTGGTCGGCTCCACCGCCCGTATGGTGCTGCTCCCCGGTTCGCCGGGATCCGCCAGCAGCAGGTCCCCGTTGCTGGCCTCGGCGGGGTAGCCCGGCTGCTGCCAGCGCACCCCGCCGGTCGTGGCGTCGAACATCACGGTCCGGGGGGGAACCGTCGCCCGCCGATGGGCCGGTCAGCAGGACCATGTCGCCCCGGGCGACCACGCTCACGTTGGCGCCAGCGCCCGGCAGGTTGGCGCCACCGCCCGGCACCGGCGTCCGCCACCGCGGCGCGAGCACGGCGTCGACACCCGCGACCGGCAGGGCGTACGCGGCCAGCCACCCGGTGCCGCCCACGTCCGCCTCGCCGGTCTCGCTCACGAAGAGCCGGCCGTCGGTCAGAAACGCCGTAGTACCGAGGGGGTCGGCACTGTCACCGTGGCCCGGCGCGGCACCGGCGCCCCGCTGGCCAGCGTGGCCAGGGCGAGCACGAGCGCCGTCATGAGCCGCAGCG
>JAEVHO010000715.1 GCA_016802835.1 Micromonospora sp. ATA32
CGGAGCGAGCACCCGGACCCGCCGGTCGGCCGTCCGGGCGGCGATGCCCAGCCCCACCCCGGTCATCGAGGTGAACAGCGGGTGGGCGAAGCCGAACAGTGCGCTCGGTGAGCCGCCCCTCCCAGGCGCGCAGCCACAGGGCCAGCCCGACCATGCCGAAGAAGATCGGCACCATCACGCCGATGTAGCCGTAGAGCGTGATCACCGCCTGGCCGGTGGCGACCGCCAGCGAGGGCAGCAGGTTCCAGGTGCCGTGCAGCATCATCGCCAGCAGCAGGCCGGCGGCCGGAGCGAGCACCCGGACCCGCCGGTCGGCCGTCCGGGCGGCGATGCCCAGCCCCACCCCGGTCATCGAGGTGAACAGCGGGTGGGCGAAGCCGAACAGCAGGATCCGGACGATGAAGATGGCGATCACCTGCCGGGCCCCGGTCGCCGGCCCGTACTGGTCGACGCCGCTGGCGTAGCCGTACCCGCCCAGGTAGAGGATGTTCTCCACCATCGCGAAGCCGACCGCGGAGAGCCCGCAGTAGACCAGCCCGTCGGTGATCCCGGACCACTCACGGCGGCGGAAGACCAGCAGCAGGATCGGCCCGAGCGCCTTGGTCAGCTCCTCGATGAACGGGGCGACGAGGACGCCGGTGAGCGCGTTGGGCAGCCCCCAATCCTTGAACAGCGCGGCGAAGGTCTCGTTGACCGTCAGCGAGGCGGCGGTGGAGACGAACGCGCCCCAGGCGAAGCAGAAGATCAGGTATTTCAGCGGCTCCGGCTCGTACCGGTCGAGCCAGAGGAAGCAGGCGACCAGGACCGGCACCGGCAGGATGGCGGCGACCACGCCGACCAGCAGGGCCTGCGGGCCCAGGTTCGAACCGAGCTGGATGAGCATGTAGATCGCGCAGGCGGCGATCAGCAGCACGACCCCGGCCAGCACAGGAACCGTCGCCTGCCCGGCCGGCGCGAGGGCATCCGGGGCGTGGCGTCGCCCGGCGGCGGGACGGCGGGCGCGGTCGGCGACGACGGAGGGGATCCGCCGGGCGGGGTGTCGGCCATGCGGTCAGCGTAGTCATCCGCGACCGCCTGGTCCGGCCGCATTCGCAGCCGCTATGCTGCCGGCAGGTCACGAGCGCCAGCGTCAAGCCCCGGCTTGCTGGCCGGCAACCCTCGTCGAGTTCGCGGTGGGGTGCCCCGGGTGATGACCGGGCCCAGCCCGATCCGTGTGCTGGGCAAGCGCGGACCCCGTCCCGGTGCGTACACCCGGGGTCCCTCGACCCCGGAGGTTCCGGCGTGTCCGTCACCCTCGTACCCTCGCTCCCGCCCCAGCCGACGCGGACCGCGCCCCCGCCCGCGCGACCGCTCGACGTGCTCGGCGTCCCCGGCCAGATCAACCTGGACTACGCCGCCACCGCGCCCTGCGCGCGGGCCGCCGCCGACGCGGTGGCCGAGCTGCTCCCCTGGTACGCCAGCGTGCACCGGGGGCGCCGGGGCGCTCTCGCGGCGCTGCACCCTCGCCTACGAGCGGGCCCGGCAGACGGTCGGTGACTTCTTCGGCGCCCGCGCCGACGACCACGTGGTCTTCACCCGCAACACCACCGACGCGCTCAACCTGCTGGCCCGGGCGCTGCCGGCCGGCACCACGGTGGTGACCTTCGCCGGTGAGCATCACGCCAACCTGCTGCCCTGGCCGCGCGGCTCGGTCCGGCTGCCGGTGCCCACCAGCCCCGGCGGGGCGGTACGCGACCTCGACGCCGCCCTCGGCGAGCTGCGCCGGGACACCGATCCCAGCCCGCCGGTGCTGGTCGCGGTGACCGGGGCGAGCAACGTGACCGGCGAACGCTGGCCCATCGCCGAGCTGGCCCGGGTCGCCCGCCGGCACCACGCCCGGATCGCGGTGGACGCCGCCCAGCTCGCCCCGCACGCCGCGGTGGACATCGCCGGGCTGGACCTGGACTACCTGGCGGTCTCCGGACACAAGCTGTACGCGCCGTTCGGCGCGGGGGT
>JAEVHO010000716.1 GCA_016802835.1 Micromonospora sp. ATA32
GCGTTTGCCTGCACCGAGCCGGGAATCAGCACAAACCGGTCGCAAGCAGTCCGACCAAGAAGGGTTGACACGGCCCCACTCCTTCAGGAATGACAGACCCTGGCAGTCCCGCGACGAAATCCTGTCAGCGCAGCTCAGAGGCATGGTCGGCAATCCTGACAGACCTGGTGCTGTCAGGTCGCGACGCTACGGTGCAACTTCTTCTCTCTTTGCTCGCACCGCCGCCCGTCTGTTCCTCCCGGATCTGCCCGCGCCAGCGGGATCACCCACAGCCCACCTCCCGGTCGGCTCGTGATCCACGCCCGCGCCCTTCCACGGCAGCTTCCCGGCACAGACGCCGCGATCCGGTGGCACCACGACGCAAACCCTCATGCCCACCCCTGTACGAAGGGAGCACCCTGCCATGCCCACGTCCGTGCCGCTCACCGCCCAGGTCGTCACCGTTTGCTTCGCCCCCGGCGAGGACGCCGACTGGTTCGCCGCCTCGGAGAAGGTCAACGACCTCCTGCACGCCAACGGCACCCCGGCTCGCCGCTACCACGTCCGCCACCGCCGCCTCATCGGCTGGCTGACCCGCTTCCTCGGCTACTACCTTCTCGACGCCGCCCGTCGCTTCGGCGCGGTCACCATGGCCGCCGGAGGTCGCAAGGGTCGCCTCGACCTCGCCGGCACCGCGGCCAAGGCCGCCAACGACGCCGGCCTGCGCTGGCGGGCCTGGAACACCCACATCGCCGCGACAACCCGGCCGGCCCGCCCCTTCGAGGACTACCTCGCCCAGCACAAGGCCGACCCGGCCAAGGTCAGCGTGGCCGAGGCCCGCCGCGGCTTCGAGCAGCAGCCCCGAGTCCTGGCGATGCTCGCCCTCTCCTTCGACCCGTACGAGCTGTCCGTCTACCAGGCGGGCGAAGCGACGTACGTCGGGCTGCACTGGCGCATCGCCCTGATCGGCGACGCGCTGATCACCACCGACGGCCGCCTGATCATGCCGGCCAGTGACTCCGTGGCCGACCGGTTCCGCTTCCTCAACGAGGCATGCGGCTACCTACGCAGCCTGCGCTCCAGCGCGCGGCTGTGCGCCGTCGCCATCGCCTAACCACAACGCCTGACGGACCAAAGGACCGGTCGCAGCCGCGCTGCGACCGGTCTTCGCCATGCCCACAACCCGACCGTTCGCAAAGGAGATCCCCCGTGTTCCTGACCGATCCCGCGCTGCGGCGCATCGCAGCCGACACCAACGACGTCCTACCCGAACACCTGTGGCGCCACGACACGGCCACTCTCGACGCCCTCGGCGACCTCGCCCGCGTCCTGCACAAGACCGCCCGAGAGTTCACCGACAGCACCACCACGCTCGACCAGGCCCTCGCCCGCACTGGTGCGCTCGCCGAGAGGGCACGACAGGGGTTGGCCGCCCGCGCCGATCTGCACATGGCCGGCTACCACCAAGCCCTCGCCGATGCGCTCGTCGCACGCGAGCGACACATCGTCCTCGGAACCGTGCTCGTTAGCGCCTACCGCGCCTGGCGCAACCACCGAACGATCGGCGACGGCGACCAGCGGCACCTCCTCCTGTACCCCGGTGACCCGTCGCGCGGCGTCGCCACCCTGCACCGCACCCGAGGCAGACACCTGGCTGGTGGTGCCCGACAGCCGAGGCCACCAGCGCCTTCGCCATCCCGTACCCGGATCGTGTGATCGGCGAGGTCACCGAGACCGCCCAGGGGTGGACGCCAACCGCGTACATCGCCCTGCTGCATCACCAGACCCCACCCACGATGGCCTATCCATTGCCCGCGTGCGATGACCTCGCCCCGGCCTGCCGGTCGCTGCTGCGCTGGTGGCACCTGCGCCACTCCGACACCTGGCGCAACCGCACCCCGAACCAACTCGACCCCGCCGAACTCGCCCACCTGACCAGCTGAACGAGGGAACCTCATGCTGCGCCTCGACACAATCAGCCGCTGGGTCACGCGGGCCACCAGGCGCACCCTGGAC
>JAEVHO010000717.1 GCA_016802835.1 Micromonospora sp. ATA32
CGCCGCCGAGGCCGCACACCGGCGCGGCGCCCGGCTGGTGGCGGTGGGCGCACCCGACTCGGAGCTGCAGGCCGTCGCGGAGCGGGCCCGGGCGCCGTTCGTCCCGGTGCCGCGCCGTGCCCCGGCCCGGGCCAGTCTCTGGGCGCTTACCGTGCCGGTCCTGCTCGCCGCCCGTAGCCTCGGCATGGTGAAGGTCAACGAGGCGGATCTGGCGGAGACGGCGGCGCGGCTCGACGCCGACGCGGACCGGTGCCGCCCCACCGCCGAGTCCTTCGTCAACCCGGCGAAGTCGCTCGCCCTGAATCTGGCCGGCTCGATCCCGGTCGTCTGGGGTTCGTCGCCGCTGGCGACCGTCGCCGCCCGCCGGTTCGGCGACACCCTGTCGTCAAATGCCCGCTATCCGGTGGTCAGCGGGGCGCTGGGCGAGGCCGGTCGTGGCCGGGTCGGCCTGCTCGACGGGGTCTTCGGCGGACTGTTCGAGTCGGCGCGCGACATGTTCGCCGACACCGACGAGGACGCGGGCGACGCCACCCGGCTGCGGCTGGTCATCCTGCGCGACGGCGGCCTGAACGCCGATGACGACACCGACGAGCCGCTCGCGGTCGAGGAGCGCCGCGCGGACGCCGTGCAGACCCTCGCCGAGCGGCGCGGGGTGCGCTGCGACGTGGTGACCGCCGAGGGCGGCTCGGCGCTGGAACGGCTCGCCTCGCTGATCGCGGTGCCCGACTTCGCCTCGGTCTACCTCGCCCTGGCACACGGGTTGGACCCGATGGCGGTTCCGGCCATCACCGAGATGAAGGAGCTGTCGAACCAGTGAGCGATCGAACGATCCGGCCCGGTGTGGTCACGTCCGGGACGGGAGCGGTGGCGTGAGCGCCAACGGCGGCACCAGGGCGATCGTCGCCGCCCTGGCGGCCAACATCGGCATCGCGATCACCAAGTTCATCGCGTTCCTGCTGACCGGCTCCTCGTCGATGCTGGCCGAGTCGATCCACTCGGTCGCCGACTCCGGCAACCAGGGCCTGCTGCTGATCGGCGGCCGGCGGGCCAAGCGCGAGGCCACCCCAGAACACCCCTTCGGGTACGGCCGGGAGCGCTACATCTACGCGTTCATCGTGTCGATCGTGCTGTTCAGCCTGGGTGGCCTCTTCGCACTCTACGAGGCCTACCACAAGTGGTCGCACAAGGAGGGCATTACCAGCTGGCAGTGGGTGCCGGTGACTGTCCTGGTGCTCGCGATCGCCATGGAGAGCTACTCCTTCCGGACGGCGATCAAGGAGTCCAACCAGATCCGGGGCAACCAGTCCTGGGTGCGGTTCATCCGCCGGGCGAAGGCCCCGGAGCTGCCGGTGGTGCTGCTGGAGGACTTCGGCGCCCTGGTCGGTCTGGTCTTCGCGCTCTTCGGCGTCGGCATGACGCTGATCACCGGCAACGGCAGGTGGGACGCGGCCGGCACGGCGATGATCGGTGTGCTGCTGGTGACCATCGCGATCACCCTGGCCATCGAGACCAAGAGCCTGCTGCTCGGTGAGGGCGCCGAGCAGCACGAGCTGGGGAAGATCGAGCAGGCCGTCACCGGGGGTCCCGAGGTTCAGCGGATCATCCACATGAAGACCCTCTACCTCGGCCCCGAGGAGCTGATGGTCGCCGCGAAGATCGCCGTTTCGCCCTGCGACTCCGCCGAGCAGTTGGCCCGGGGCATCAACGCCGTCGAGGCGCGGATCCGGGCCGCCGTGCCGATCGCCCGGGTCATCTACCTCGAACCCGACATCTACAGCGCCGCCGTGGACCGCGCCGGCACCGGCCAGGCCGCGCACACCGCGGCACCGCAGTCGGATGCCGGGACCGAGCCGGGCGAGGCGGCCGGCCGGGCCGGGAGCTGAGCGTGGAGCTGCTGCACGGGCCGATCCGGGACTACGCCTGGGGGTCCCGCTCGGCCATCGCCGAGCTGCAGGGACGCCCGGTGCCGAGCGACCGACCCGAGGCGGAGCTG
>JAEVHO010000718.1 GCA_016802835.1 Micromonospora sp. ATA32
GCGGCCGGCGGCGCCCGGATCGGCGGGCAGCCCAGCCTGCCCGGTACGCCTGGACCCGCCGCCACCTCCGGCGCGGGTCACCGAGACCTGCCGGGAGGTGGCCTCCCGGGTCAACGCCGGCCACCCCCGGCGCCCTTCGCCGACCTGCTCCCCACGCCGGAGCAGATGTGGCGGGAGGACTCGTCGACCGGGCTGACCGCGCCGATCGGCGAGGGATCGCACGGCCGCCCGGTGCTGCTCACCCTCGGCGACTATCCGCCGCACGCACTGATCGGCGGCCCGTCCGGCACCGGCAAGACCAACCTGATCTTCGCGTGGATCGGCGCGCTGGCAGCTCGCTACTCCCCCGCCGAGCTGGAGTTCTATCTGCTGGACTTCAAGGAGGGGGTGTCGTTCGCCCGGTTCGCCAAGGGCCGTCGGGACCCGAGCTGGCTGCCGCACATGCGGCTGGTGGGGATCAACGTCAACACCGACCGGGAGTTCGGGTTGGCGCTGCTGCGGTTCCTCGCCGAGGAGCTACGCCGACGGGCCGACGCCGCCAAGAAGCACGAGGTCACCAAGCTGGCCGAGCTGCGGGCGGTCGACCCGACCGGGCACTGGCCGCGGATCGTCGCGGTGGTCGACGAGTTCCAGGCGCTGCTGGCCGGTCGGGACGTGGTGGCCCGGGAGGCCGCCGACCTGCTGGAAGACCTGGCGCGGCGGGGGCGGTCGCAGGGCATCCACCTGGTGCTCGCCTCGCAGGACGTACGCGGCATCGAGGCGCTGTGGGGGCGGCCGGCGCTGGTCGCCCAGTTCACCCTGCGGATCGCGCTGCCGAAGGCGCTACGGATCCTCGCCGAGCGCAACGACGCGGCCCAGTCGCTGCCCCGGCACCACGCGGTGGTCAACGCCGAGTCGGGGATGGCCGAGGGCAACCAGGTGGCCCGGATCCCCTCGGCGAGCGACTGGGACAGCTGGAGCGAGCTGCAGCACCGGCTGTGGCGGATGCGCCCGCAGGACGCCGCGCCGGCCCGGCTCTTCGACGGTGACGCGATTCCCCGGCTCGCCGACGCGCCGGACTTCCGGGCGTTCGCCCCGCCGGAGGCCGACGGGGCGCCGCGCAGCCCGGTCGCGCTGCTCGGCGAGATCATCGACTGCAGTCCCGGTCGGCGTCGCTGCGCCTGCCCCGGGCGCCCGGCCGCAACCTCGCGGTGCTCGGCACCCGGATCGACGAGGCGTGCGCCGTACTGGACGCCGCCGCCCGTCGCTGGCGCGACAGCACCGCCCCGGCACGGCCCGGTTCTCCATCGCCTGCCTCGACCCGGACGCCGACCCGGCGGCCCGGGCCCTCTACGAGGACCTGGTCGACGACGCCGCCTGGTACGACGAGGAGACGGTGCCGGAGCTGATGGCCGAGACCGCCGAGGCGCTGGACCGGCCCGGCACCCCGGCCACCCCGCACTACCTGCTGCTCTACGCGGTCGACGCGGCCGCCGGTCGACTGTCGGCGCGGGCCGGGCGGCATACCGGGCTGGAGCAGCTGCGCCGGATCCTGCACGACGGGCCGGAACGGCGCACCCACGTGCTGGCCTGGTGGCGCGGGGTGGCCCGGATGCGGGTCGACCTGGGCGGCCCGGCCGCGCGCACGGACCAGATCGGGGCGTGGGTGGCGCTCGACGTGCAGGGCGCCGAGCTGGGCTCCTCGCTCTACCCGGGCACCGGCGGGCCGGACTGGTATCCCCGGCCGTGGCGGGGGCTCTTCTTCGACCGGGCGGTGCACCGCACCGGACAGGTGATCATCCCCTATGGACCGGACCGATGAACCAACCCGTCGCCAGCACCACGTACGCCGCACAGGTCCGCCGGCTCGCCGAGCTGACCGACCGGGTGGCGACCCAGCGCGCCGAGGCGCGGGCCTGGTACGAGCAGCAGTGCGCCGCCGCCGACCGGGCCGTCACCGAGGCCACCGAGCAGGTGCGCCGCGCCGAGGCGGAGGTAGGGGCGGCCCGGGA
>JAEVHO010000719.1 GCA_016802835.1 Micromonospora sp. ATA32
CGGGCGAAGGCTGCCCCGGCGAAGGAAGGCGGCTCCCGGCCGGGCCGACGGGTACCGGCGTCCGGGCGACGAGGGGCAACAGGCGCCACGGGGGCGACCGACGGCCGCGCCGGCGCGCAGCGCGTCCGGACCGGGCGGTCGACGTCCCGTTCGGTGCGTTCGTCCCAGCAGATCACCTCCACGGCGGACCGGCCGGAGCGTCCGGGGCGGAGTCTGGTGACCACGAACCACGAGGTGATCCAGCGCTGGGCGCAGGCCCGGAACGCCCGGCCGGCGACGATCGCCGGCACCGAGCGGGAGGGTCGGCCGGGGGTGCTGACGTTCAACGTGCCGGGTTATCGGGAGAGCAGCCGGATACGCGAGATCAGCTGGGACGAGTGGTTCCGGACATTCGACTCACGGCGCCTGAATCTGATCTACCAGGAGCAGATGCGGGACGGGCGGCCGAGCAATTTCTTCCGCACCGAGTCGCCCGATCGGGAGGACGGCTGAGTGTTTACGGGAATGGCCGGCGGGTACCCGCTGTTGGCTATCGCGGAGGCCCGAGGTAGCGGCACCCGATCGGGACGTGGGTGCTGTGACCGGCGAGACAGCGATCCGGGTTGAATCCGGAATCCGGGCGAACTAACTTTATTGCACCGCGCCACGCTTGGAAACGTTCGGGGGAGCGGCGGATCGATCAGATCCGCGCACCGAGTGAGGCGCAGGGGAACGGGTGGAGCACACCGTTGGGGGACGGTGCCACCTGTTGAACCGGCGGCGCGAGCGGGCGACGCTTACGGGGGTGAGTGTCGCCCGCCGCCGCCGGGGCTACGGTGCGGGCGCCCGTCACGGCAGATGCCGTGGCGGGCGCTTTGCGCGCCGCCCAGATGACCGGTGGCTCAGCCCCGGTTGGCCGCCCCGACCGAGTCCCGGGTGTGCCCGGGGTCCGAGCGGCGCAGGGCCGCGACCCGGCGCTCCCGCGGCGGCCCGGCCAGCAGGTGGCGCCCGCGGCCAGCAGGCCCAGCCCGCAGATGATCAGCCAGTGTCGGTCGCCCAGGTACTGCAGGCTGATCCCGCCGAGGGTCGGCGCGACGAACGAGGCCGCCGGGAAGGTCAGGTAGAAGACCGACTGGTAGCGGGCCCGCAGTTCCGGTGGGGCGAGGTCGGCGTTGATCTGGGCGTTGGGCGGCGCGGCGAGCATCGAGCCGACCGTCCAGACCACCGCGGCCAGCAGGTAGGTCGGTAGCTGGTCGGCGACCGCCAGGATGCCGAAACCGACCGCCAGCAGCGCGGTGGAGACCGCCAGGACGCGATCCTTGCGGTGCCGGTCGATCAGGCCCGGCACGAAGAGCTGCCCCAGCACGATCAGCGTGCCGCCGAGCGCCACCACCACGCCGTACGCCGAGGGGCTCAGGCCGTCCGCGCGCATCGCCAACGGCATGATCGTCGAGGTCTGCATGGTCAGCACGGCCAGCACGAAGGTGAGCGCGACGAAGATCAGGAAGGTGCGGTCGGTCAACGCGGTGAGCAGTCCCGGACGCCGGTCCGCCCGGCGAGCCGACGCCGAGCGGGACACCCGTACCGCAGGCCCGTCCGGCGAGTGCGGCTCCACCGGTCGGTGCCGGACCAGCGTCTCCGGCACCTTCCAGCCGATCACCGCTGCGGCGGCCAGGGTCGCGGTGGCGTCCACCAGGAAGAGCGCGACGAAGCTCGCCTC
The DNA here is from genome assembly GCA_016802835.1 of Micromonospora sp. ATA32. Classification (GTDB taxonomy): domain Bacteria; phylum Actinomycetota; class Actinomycetes; order Mycobacteriales; family Micromonosporaceae; genus Micromonospora. Next base: position 1,700 of record JAEVHO010000719.1, read on the forward strand.
GGCGAGCAGTCCGGCCAGCAGCGAGGCGATTGCCATGCCCAGGTTGAACGCCCAGAACTGCAGGTTGAAGGCCCGGGAACGGCGCCGTTCGGGCACCACGTCGACGATCGCCGCGACGAAGGCCGGGCTCGGCATCGAGTGCGCGACGCCGACCAGGAGGGATAGCGCCGCGATCACCGCCAGGTGCCGGCTGAAGGCCAGCGTCACCATCAGTCCGGCCGTCCGAGGTGGGCCCGCGAGCAGGGTGGCCCGCCGCCCCCAACGCGGCCCAGCACCCCGCCGAGCGGCACGC
>JAEVHO010000720.1 GCA_016802835.1 Micromonospora sp. ATA32
CGGATCGGCACGTGCGGGGCGATCTCGGCGACGGTGTCCACCATCCACCGGACGGCGGCCTTGGGCTTGAACAGGTCGGCGACGCCGCGGGCCCGTGCCTGGCCGACCATTCGGGTCAGCAGCTGCCGACGACGCCGCCGACTGTCGTCGGCGGTGAGCGCCGCGAGCGCGTCGTCGTCCAGGCCGGGGAAGTGGCGGCGCAGGGTGGCCAGGTCACGGATCGGCACGTGCGGGGCGATCTCGGCGACGGTGTCCACCATCCACCGGACGGCGGCCTTGGGCTTGAACAGGTCGGCGACGCCGCGGGCCCGTGCCGGCCGACCATTCGGGTCAGCAGCTGCCGACGACGGGCCGGCCGATGTCGTCGGCGGTGAGCGCCGCGACGGTGGCACCGAGCTCCTCCCCGGCGGCGGCATTGCCGCCGTCACCGGGGCCGTTGCCGGCCGGAGGCTGTCCGCGCCGAGCCCGCGTGACCGGCTCGCTGCGCTCGCTCATGGATCCGACCTCCCGGAGTTGCGTCGACGTGGAGCTGCTGCCCCCACGAGTCAAGCAGCTCCGCACTGTCGGCGCACGGCGGCTCGGACAGCGGCGGCCCCGTCGAGGAGGCCGCCGCCGGTGTGACGCATCGTGCTCAGACGCACTCGCGGCAGATCAGCTCGCCGTTGCGCTCGACCGCTAGCTGGCTCCGGTGGTGCACGAGGAAGCAGCGGGCGCAGCGGAACTCGTCCTGCTGCATCGGCAGGACCTTGACCGTGAGCTCCTCGTCGGCCAGATCGGCACCGGGCAGCTCGAAGCTCTCGGCCACCTCGGCCTCGTCGACGTCCACGGCGGCCGACTGTGAGTCGACCCGCCGGGCCTTGAGCTCTTCCAAGCTGTCCTCGCCGAGGTCGACCTCGTCGCGACGCGGGGCGTCGTAGTCGGTGGCCATCGGTTTCACTCTCCCATATCGATATTGTCGCTTCCGGTTGTAACGCCGGATGCCGCTGTTTCGGTTCCCTTGGCCGGCCACCATTTGTGTCGGTCACCCGACCCGACGACCGGTCGGGACGAGGCCGCCAGAGGAACTCCCCCAGCGAGCGCGGTACCTTACCCCCCTCTGGGCGAGGCATGTATACCGCCCTGGTGGCACACATGTACGTCCCCGCGGCCAAAGATGTTCCCAATGTGACTCAGGCGACACGAAGATAGGGGTAGTCCTACCCGGTTCACGGATGGCGCGCCGGCATGTCGGACTGTTTCCACGCGACGGCCGGACAACCGTTAACCTCAGCGGCGTACTCGACGGCCGGCGGGGCGGCCCGACCGCCGACGGCCGCCGCCACCCACCATCGTCCGGGAGCGCCCAGATGAGCTTTGCGCGAGTGCGAGCACTCGTTGTCGTCGGTCTGCTGGCGGTCTTCGCCCTGGTCTTCGTGGTCGTCGCGCTGGTCCGCGACACCCAGGGCACGGCGGGCACGGCGGCGGGCTGCCCCGACGGCTGGCCGCTGGCCGACGTCACCCTGCGCGAGCCCAAGGACGTCAAGATAAATGTGCTGAACGCCACCGACGAGGTGGGCCGCGCCGGCGACGTCGCGGACGACTTCCGCAACCGCAAGTTCCAGGTCAAGAAGGTGGACAACGCCCCCAAGGGCGTCGACGGGATCGCGGTGCTGCGCTACGGGCCCAAGGGTGTCGGCTCGGCGCACCTGCTGCGGGCCTACTTCCTGAACAACGCCGACCAGCAGTACGACCCGAAGCGCAAGGACGACACCGTCGACGTGGTGCTCGGCAACGGTTTCCAGCAGTTGGCCACCACCACCGAGGTCAACCAGTCCCTCGGCGACCTGGGCGCCCCGATCGCGCCGCCCGGCTCCTGCCCCGCGCCCGGTCAAGTGACCCACCCGCCTCCGGCCGGGCCGCTCAGGGCCCGCCGGAGGCGTCCAGGCGGCGAGCCGGGTGTCGCAGCGGCTCGAACAGGGCCGGCGGCGCGGCGA
>JAEVHO010000721.1 GCA_016802835.1 Micromonospora sp. ATA32
CGCCGGTCGAGCTGGCCGCGCCGGCGCTGGCGCAGCGTCCGGCCACCGTCTGTCGTGCCCTGGTGTCGCAGCTGCCGCTCGCCGTGCGGGACCTGAACCAGCGTCCGGTCACCGCCGGGCCGGAGCAGAACGCCGCGTACGGCGATCCGGCGCTGACCGTCGCGTGCGGCGGCGCCGAGCCGGCGCTCCCCGCCACCCAGGACGTCTGGACCGTCAACAAGGTCTGCTGGTACGCCGTCGAGGAGACCGACGCCACGGTGCTCACCACGGTCGACCGGGAGACCCCGGTCCGGGTCACCGTGCCTCGCGCGTACGCGCAGCCGTTGCAGTGGGTGGCCCCGATCTCCGACGCGATCGTCGCCTCGGTGCCCTCCGGCGGCGACGTTCCCGCCGGCTGCAGGGACTGACCGGGCCGGTCGGTTCGCGGCTCAGTGCAGGCCGACGCCGCGCCGCAGGGCGGTCCGGATGAGCCGGTTGACCAGCTTCGGGTACTCCAGGCCGGCGGCCGCCCACATCCGCGGGAACATCGACGTCGGGGTGAAACCCGGCATGGTGTTGATCTCGTTGAGGTAGACGTCCAGCTCCGGGGTGACGAAGAAGTCGACCCGGGCGAGCCCGGCGCAGTCCAGCGCGGTGAACGCCCGCACGGCGTACTCCCGCACCTGGCGGGTGACCTGCTCGGGCAGGCCGGCCGGAATGTCGTACTCACAGGCGTCGTCGAGGTACTTGGCCTCGAAGTCGTACCAGTCGTGGTCGGAGATCACCCGTACCTCGGCCAGGACGGACGCCTCGGGCGCCCCGCCCGCCTCGCCTTCCAGCACGCCGCACTCGATCTCCCGGCCGACGATCGCGGCCTCGACCAGCACCTTCGGGTCGATCTGCCGGGCCGTGGCGACGGCCGCGTCGAGCTGGGCCCAGTCGTCGACCTTGGTGATGCCGAAGGACGAACCGGCCCGGGACGGTTTCACGAAGACGGGCAGCCCCAGCCGCTGCCGGTCCTCCTCGGACAGGGTCATTCCGTTGCGCAGCACCACGTACGGGCCGATCGGGATGCCCTCGGCGGCGCAGAGCTTCTTGGTGAACTCCTTGTCCATCGCCGCGGCGGAGGCGAAGACGTTCGCCCCGACGTACGGGATGCCGGCCATCTCCAGCATGCCCTGGATGGTGCCGTCCTCGCCGTACGCGCCGTGCAGCACCGGGAAGACCACGTCCACGTCGGCCAGCGCCCGGGGGCCCTCGGTCGGGTCGAGCACCATCAGGCCGTTGCCGGTCGGGTCGGCGCGCAGCACGATGTCGGCGCCCGCCTCGGCGGTGATCTCCGGCAGCTTGCGCTGGCTGATCGCGAGCTGGGCCGGGTCACCACTGGTCAGCACCCACTTGCCGGCCCGGGTGATGCCGACCGGCACCACCTCGAACTCGTCCGGGTCCAGCGCGCCCAGCACGCTGCCCGCGCTGACGCAGGAGATGCCGTGCTCCGGGCTGCGGCCGCCGAAGACGATCGCCACGCGGGTCTTGCCTGGGGTGGTCACTGGGTCACCTCTTCGTACGCGACTGCGGAGCTCGTCGTGCTCGCCGATGGCGCTCACCCGGTTGACCTTACTGTGCGTGGCGGGGACCGGCTGCCGATACCCAGGGAGACACCATCCGTCACCGCAACCAGTCAAGCAGTCATATACGAGGAGTAATTGCCCGGCAGGCTGCGCTGCCGGGGCCCGGCCCAGGGCGCTCGCCCACTACGCTGCTCGTCCTATGAGCCCCGATCCCGTGATCGACAGTCTGCTGGCGGCCCTGGACAGCCGGCCGGACGACCTGCCGCTCCGCCTGCACCTGGCCGGGCTGCTGCTGGGCGCCGGCCGGAACGGGGAGGCGATCGCGCAGATCGGTCAGGCGCTCACCCGGGACCCGGCGCACGCCCAGGCGCTGGCCCTGATGCGCCGCGCGCTCGGCGCGGACGTACCCGGTGCGCCGGCC
>JAEVHO010000722.1 GCA_016802835.1 Micromonospora sp. ATA32
CCCGGGCAAGCCGAGCAGACCGCCGCCCGACCCGCCAGCGTCCGAACGAGCCGTCAAGGTGCGCTTGACATGGCGGGCCGGGCGGCGGCCCGCTCCCCAGGAGCGGCGGGTCGACGGCAGACGGGATGGTTCAGCTAATTGTTGTGGGTTCGCTCCACGACAGCGAGAGAAAGACCAAGCCCTCCAGCAATTAGACCAACCAGGCTGGCGGAGGCCGAGCCCAGAACGATGTAGGTGAGTGTGGCACTCCCGCTATCTTTTGGTTCGAGTGAAAGCGCGAAGGAAACTGCAATCAAGAGTATGAGCAGGAACAGTGATGTGGCCAATAAGGAGATTGTGACATAACCCCGGGCGCGCGCGAATTTCTTCTCGGACGGGTCTTCGTACTGCTCTCCTGGTTTTGGACGTGGAGCGAAGGCGGCGAGAATCGCGACGGAGGCAATCGAGAAACCCAGCAGAGAACTGGCGGTGCTTGATAAGGAAGAGTAAACCTGCTGCCTAACTTCCGGCTTGGCCGAAGAGAGAAGAATCGGAGACTTTGTCGCGAAATCCCATGCGACCAAGCCGAGTTCAGTCGCCAAAAATGCCATAACCGGAACCGCCCACATATTGCGATCCAGCCAGTAGAGGAAGCGCAATGCTCTAACCTCCGATCAGCGAGAACGCATCAACAAAGCCTGGACTGCGCGATCAAACACACCCCGCTGCTTGAACTTATCGTACGCAGATACCGTCGCGGCGAAGGTTGCATCCGGGTCCGGGAACCCGGCGGCTGCGGTGCTAGCAGGCAAGATGACTTGATCTTCAAGCCGCTCGGTCATCAGGTTCAGCTGCTCGACTTGATTCGTTCTGCGGCTTCTCCCCCGAACCACCAGACGATCGACCAGTTCGTGAGCGGACTCTGCAATCTGGAAAACCGCTTCGTCGATTTCATCGTTCAGGTAGAGGTTGCGAGGTGTATAGCGACCCATTCCCACCTCTACTTTGATTGACGGCGCAGACGGTCCATAGATGGCAGGCAAGAAGGTTCCGAGAACTCCCGGGTTCCTGTCGGCATATTCCGGCCTGGTTAGCGCGACCGACACGCCACGGAGTTGGCCACGGAGGTCACGGAGGCGTTCGTACACATCAGGCATGTAGAGCGGATCGAAGGAGACGAACGCGTTCATTTTATTGCGCAGGAAATGCGATAACCGCCCGAGTCGCGGCGCATTCGTATAGATGTCCTGCGCGGCTATCCCGTCAGGCCATATCGTGATGTACGTGACGTCTGCTGGATACTGATCATCGAGAAGTGGGAGGGGAGCCAAATCCGCCCCTGGTTCCCATTGCAGAGGCCTGTTGTCAGGACTGCGAAGCGAAAGCATCCGAAGCTTGACCGGAGAGCTTTCCGTGCCAGGTGAGATAACGTGAACGGCAGTGGTTATCTCATTCCCTTCTAGCATCGCTGCGTAGTCGTCATCGGCGATCCTCTTGGCCAGGCCATCTGCCACTGAGTGAGGGAGGAAGGGCGGCCGAGCATTGGCCGAGGACCAGCGATAAAAGATGATCTTCCGTTCCACCATCGAATCACGGTATGGGGCCGAGGTGGCCAAGGGCAAGATGACGGGGAGCGCGACTAGTGACGAATATCTGTCACAGTCTGCGAACCTCGCTGGGCTTCTGGCGCTCATGTGGCGACCTTAGGACAGGTGTGCGACAGAAAGTCGATCCGGCGAGAGCTGATGTCAGCTGCCCTGGCCTCCGACAGTCCTTAAACACGCCACGGCGCCTCAGGGTCTCCGAGCGTCTCCAACATCAGGTTGCACCAAGTGGTGGCAGCCCCGGCGGCGAGACGGGCGTGGCGCGGGCGAACCCATCCGGGGACGGAGTCACGCCCGTGGCCAACCCCAACCTGGTTACGCAACTCCGTGACGCCCTGGGTCAGACGAGATAGCGATCCGAGGATCGTCTTGAGT
>JAEVHO010000723.1 GCA_016802835.1 Micromonospora sp. ATA32
AGAAGGGGTCCGGATGACCATGATCGCGACCGACGTGCCGCCGCGCCACGTACGCCCGCTCGACAGCGCCGCGGTGCCCGCCCGTGCGCGGCGCCGCCCCGGGTGACGAGGCCGTCACCGGGGGCCACCTGCCAACGCCCGGCGGGGGCGGCGATGCCTACGTCTGATTCCCGGCGCCGGCGGCCAGGCCGACTCCTAGGTTGGGAGGGACTGAGAAGGGGTCCGGATGACCATGATCGCGACCGACGTGCCGCCGCGCCACGTACGCCCGCTCGACAGCGCCGCGGTGCCCGCCCGTGCGCGGCGCCGCCCGGGTGACGAGGCCGTCACCGGGGCACCTGCCAACGCCCGGCGGGGGCGGCGATGACCTACGTCCTGATTCCCGGCGCCGGCGGCCAGGCCGACTACTGGCAGTTGCTCGTCGACGAGCTGGGCAGGCGTGGCCGCGAGGCCGTGGCGGTGCAGCTGCCCGCCGCCGACGAGACCGCCGCGCTGCCCGAGTACGCCGAGGTGGTCCGCGCCGCGATCGGTGACCGCGACGAGGTGGTCGTCGTCGCGCAGTCCCTCGGCGCGTTCACCGCGCCGCTGGTCTGCGACACCCCGGCGGTACGGCTGCTGATCCTGGTCAACCCGATGATCCCCGCCCCCGGGGAGACCGCCGGGGCGTGGTGGGCGGCCACCGGTCACGCCGAGGCCCGAGCCGGATACGCCGCCGCGCAGGGCCGCACCCCCACCGACGACGTCGACCTCGCGGTGGACTTCTTCCACGACGTGCCCGCCGCGGTGACCGAGCGGATCATGGCGGCCGGCGCCACCCCACAGTCGGCGGCGGTGTTCACCCGACCCAATCCGCTGCGCCGCTGGCCGGACGTGCCCACCCGGGTCCTGTCCGGACGCGACGACCGGTTCTTCCCGCTGGACTTCCAGCGTCGCCTCGCCCGGCAGCGGCTCGGCGTGGAGGTCGACGACATGCCCGGGGGTCACCTGCTCGCGCTCAGCCAGCCGCAGGCGCTCGCCGACCGGCTCGAGGCGTACCGACGCGACAGAAGATGATCGCCTCGCGGGACGAAATCGGGGCGCGGCCGTTGGCCGCGCCCCGATGCTCCCAGGCCCTCCCCGGCCGGTGGGGCGAGAATGCGACGCGCCGACCTTCGGACCGACCCGACGTGGACTGGCTGCCCCCGCCTGGCCGTTGTCTACTGGCCGTGCCCCTCACCCTGCCCGAACACCGGTAACCGCGGCCGGTTCGCGCCGCCCCGCCGACCCCCGCCCGCCTGGACCTGGCCGCCGCGACGGATGTGCACCGTGTCGCTCGGCCAGCGGACGAAGGGACGAAGCGAACAACAGCCGCTTCCCCGTAGTAGGACTCAAAGACGGTACGTGCTGCACCCCCGGCGCTGTCAACCCACCCCCGGCCTGTCGTGTGTCGCACCACCGGCGTGTCGCGTCGGCGCGTCTCAATCCGTCCCGAGATGGCGACGCAGCAACGCCCCCGCCGCCCCCGGATGCGCGCCGGCGAGCAGGCCGCCGGCCGCCAGCACGTAGTCGACGTCGACGACCGGGCGGGCCGACCGCGGCAACGGCCACCCGCCGGCGTGGTCGGTCAGCACCGCGGTCAGCACCTCGGCGGACTCCGCTTCGGCCGCGTGCCGCAGCACACCGCCGGAGCCCACCATCAGCCGTACGTCCCGCAGATCCCGGCCGCCGCGCTCCCCGGTCGCACCGCCCCCGGGCGTGCCGCCGCAACGGCCACCGTCGCCGCCAGGGCCGCGATCCGCCGGTCCACCGCCCGATCGGCGGCGTCGACGGCGAGGAACCCCGGCTCGGCGAGCAGGCCGCCGGCCGCCAGCACGTAGTACGACGTCGACGACCGGGCGGGCCGACCGCGGCAACGGCCACCCGCCGGCGTGGTCGGTCAGCACCGCGGTCAGCACCTCGGCGGACTCCGCTTCGGCCG
>JAEVHO010000724.1 GCA_016802835.1 Micromonospora sp. ATA32
ACCTCGCCCTCGCTCTCGCTGACGCCCTGAATGATCTACACCGCCTCGGCCTCGACAACCGTGGGGTGCACGCCCGGTTCCTCGGCTGGCTGCGCACGGAGCCTCCGGGCGAAGGAGGCGATCTACCCTCGCGCGGTGTTCGCCGCTGAACTTCCCACGGTCACCGACTGGATGCAGGCATGGGAAGACCTCAGGGACGTCCTCGTCGCAGCCCTCGCCGTCGTCATCAGAGGGCTGATGACGCCCCGCACCTGCAAGCCCACCGCCAGCTCACGAACGTCGGCTACGTCGACGTCAACGAGACTGCGCCGCACCAGCCACAACCGCCTGAGTCCGTCGTCGATCCCGCGACGGCGGCGGTCTACAAGCGACCCGGCAAGTGGACGTTGAAGAATGTCCGAGTGCACTCGGGTGGCGGTTCACCAGTATCAGTTCGTGGGGCCGGGCCCGAGTGAAGGGCGGTGAGATCATCGCCCCGTCAAACGGGTTCTCCGCGCTGTTCGCTTGCGTGGCGGGGTCAGCAGATCCGCAATCGTCGCGATCGCGCTCGGCACCAGCCGGTAGTAGGCCCAGACACCGCGCTTCTCTCGCTCCAGCAAGCCGGCCTCGGTGAGGATGCGCAGGTGGTGGCTGACCGTCGGCTGCGAGAGCCCGAGCGGCGCAGTCAGGTCAGAGACGGACGCCTCGCCCTCGGGGGCCGACTGGATCAGGCTGAGCAGCCGCAGCCGGGCGGGATCTGCGAAGGCCTTCAGGACCCCCGCGAGCCGCTCGGCATCGGCACGTTTGATCGGCTCGCCAGCGAGCGGCGAGATTTGTGGCCTAGTTACTCCGGCCGACGCATTTCCCACATATGCCATCCTTCCACTAGCCGCATCCACCCACGCACACATCGGCAATGCGCGATGTCTGCGAGAGTGATCTGGACGGCCTTGGCGCGACACCGGCGAGCCGCTGTCGACGGCTCGGACGGCTCGATCATTGCCGGGGCTCGGACTCGTGGTAGCCGTCTACCCGCGATTTGCCCTGCTTGGCCGAGCGGGTTCCGGTCGCCGTGCCGGTCCGCGGGTCTCTCCGGCCTCGGGGTGCTCGGAATCGACGTTGGGAGGATCGTCGAGCTGCGGTGAGCGGAGGCGTACAGCAGGGCAGGCATGTCCGGTGAGGACGATCCTCTGGACGAAGCCAAGGTGATGAGCGCCCACCCAAATGAGCCTGGACGCAAGACTCTGGCTGCCCACGCTCGCGGGACCAATGGGCGCCGACGCCATTGGATTGATCATGGTGAGCCGAAACAGCTTCCCAACCATGGGGGTTGAGACCACCCTGACCTTCGGCACCCTGCCCACTCGCCGGGTTCACCCGAGGTCGAGCTGCTCCTGCGTCGGGGTGCTGGCGCCCGCGGCTGCGGCAGGAGACAGCGGACGATCCCGGCGCCCCCTGCTCCCAAATTGCTCCCAATTTAAGGGGCAGTAGCCGAGGAGCCCGTTACCGATGACTCCGGCGACGGGCTTCCTACCTGCATATATTCATGGTGGGCGATACTGGGATCGAACCAGTGACCTCTTCGGTGTGAAGCAGGACGCTGCACCGACTCTGATCTGGGGAAACGCAAGGCCGCAGGTTTGGGCGTATGCCGTTGGGCGTCGTTTGGTGCCGTTGAGTGCAGTTCAACGCCGTTTAGTGCACCCGGCTGCTCCCACGGTACTCCCCCCGATTCCCGGCCCAACGGACCCACACGGTTAGCCGTGGCAGTCTGCCTAACGCAGAGGCGTCCGCCGTGCGGGACGGAGCGAGCAACTCGACGGTGGGTATGGACGGTGACGGATGCCTTGCGGGCGCCGCGTTTTGTCATTCGTCGGACAGCGATCGAGCGATCAGACCAGCGCGTCGCATGGGAACGGGACGGACCAGGCCTTCTTCGCGGCCGGCGGATCACCTCCGCGTGCGCGGGGGCAGAA
>JAEVHO010000725.1 GCA_016802835.1 Micromonospora sp. ATA32
CCAGCGCCAGGCGGCGAGCGCCAACGTGCTGCCCGCGGCGCCGGCCCAGGCCGCGTCGGCAGCCCGAGACCGGCGTACGGGGTCAGCACCGCCGCCGCGCCGCTGAGCCCACCCGCCAGGACGCTCCACCGCCGGGCGGAACGGCGCAGCCGGCTCAACCGGCGGAAGTACCGCGCTCGCTCGTCAGCCACCGTTACCTCCTCGAACCGGCCGCTCAGCCGGCGGCCGTGGTGTCCCCGGTGCCCCGGTCCCGGATCATGCTGGCCCGGATCTCGTCGAGCCGGGCGGCGGCGGCCGGGTCGGCGGCCGGAGCTGCCGGCTCGGTCCGCTCCACCGCCGGACGTTCCTGCTGGCCGGAGAGCTGCTCGCCGGCCATGCTCGACCGGATCTGCTCGAGCCGGGACGAGCCGGCCGAGTCGAGCGTCGCCTTCTGGATCTCCAGCATCCGCCCCTCGACGGAATTGCCGGCCAGCTCGGCCCGGCCCATCGCGGTGGCGTAGCGCCGCTCGATCCGGTCGCGGACCTCGTCCAGCGAGGGGGTGTTGGCCGGGGCCGCGAGCGAGGACATCGACTCCAGCGAGCGGGCCACGCTCTCCTGCATCTTGGCCTGCTCCAGCTGGCTGAGCAGCTTGGTGCGCTCGGCGAGCTTCTGCTGGAGGATCATCGAGTTGTTCTCGACCGCCCCGCGGGCCTGCGCGGCCGCGCCGAGGGCCTGGTCGTGCAGCGTCTTCAGGTCCTCGGTGGCCTGCTCGGCGGAGACCAGCTGGGTGGCGAGGGTCTGCGCGGACTGCTCGTAGCGGCCCGCCTCGGCCTCATCGCCGGCGGCCCGGGACCGGTCGGCGAGAACCAGCGCCTGCCGGGCCATCGACTGGAGCCGCTCGACCTCGGTCATCTGCCGGGAGAGCTTCATCTCCAGCTGTCGCTGGTTGCCGATCACCGCGGCCGCCTGCTGGACGAGCGCCTGGTGCTGGCGTTGTGCTTCCGCGATGGCCTGCTGGATCTGCACCTTGGGATCGGCGTACTCGTCGATCTTGGCACCGAAGAGTGTCATCAGGTAGTGCCAGCCCTTGACGAACGGGTTCGCCATCTCCGCGGTATCCCCTCAGTAGCGTCGCTCCGCCTCGGCCGTGCCGGGCGCGGCCGACCGGCGGGTCGCGCGGCAGGCCTCCATCGTCCCAGCCGGACGCCAACCCGGCATCCGTACGCTACGAGCGGGGACCGCAGCGCGCCCTCTGATCAACCCTACGCGGCGCGGGCGAGCCCGGCCACGAGCGCGTGGAGACGTGGTTGGGGAGCGGCGCTCAGGCGGCGCAGACCACATCCCGGTCCGCGCTGGGGCGGACCCGGGTGCTGCGCAGGGTGGCCCTGAGTGGGGAGTCCTGGCGGACGGAGACCGAGACCTTGCCGTCGGTGGTCACCTGGCGTACGCCCCGGTTGGTGGCCTTGCGGACGGCGGCGGGCGCCACCGGGGCGGCGTCGACCGGCTCGTCCTGCAGCGGAACGAGCACCCCCGGCATCTGCTCGGCGAGCGCGACGGTGTCGCTGACCTCGCGGAGCAGCTCGGAGAGGCGGGCGCCGAGCGCGTCGCAGATGGCGGCCAGCAGCTCGCTGGAGGGCTCCTTGTGGCCGCGTTCGATCTCGGACAGGTAGCCCAGACTGACGTTCGCGGCGGTGGAGACCTCGCGCAGGGTGCGGTGCTGCCCCTGCCGGCGCGCCCGCAGTGCGTCACCGATCACCCGGCGTAGCAGGACCATCGCACCTCCCCCTGACGGGTGTTCCTTCTCCGGGCGGTCGCCCGCGTCGAGCGCGGTGAGCCGCCCGACGCCGACGTCGACCGCCGAATTCTTCCCGCAACCGTACCCGCTGCCGGCTCCGCCGACATCCCGCCCCGCCCGTCCAATACCGTGGCCCCTCAGCGCCGACCCGCACCGGTGGCGCCACCAGTCGTCGCCGC
>JAEVHO010000726.1 GCA_016802835.1 Micromonospora sp. ATA32
AACGGGGTGCACCCACAGACCGCGTACCGATGGTTCCGCGAGGGAACCATGCCGGTACCCGCTCGGCGTCTTCGGTCGGGAACGATCATGGTGGACGTTGTCAGTGACGACACCCAGGGCCAGGTGGTTGTCTACGCCCGGGTGTCGTCGGTCGATCAGCGAGCCGACCTTGACCGGCAGGTCGGCCGGGTGGCCGGCTGGGTCACCGGGCAGAACATGGTCGTCTCCCGCGTGGTGACCGAGGTCGGCTCCGCCTTGAACGGCCGACGTAAGAAGTTCCTCGGGCTGCTGCGCGACCCGTCCGTGACGACGATCGTGGTCGAGCACCGGGACCGGTCTGCCCGGTTCGGCGCCGAGTATGTTGAGGCGGCGCTGGCCGCCCAGGGCCGCCGGCTGTTGGTCGCCGACCCGGCCGAGGTGGACGACGACCTGGTGCGGGACGTGACGGAGATCCTGACCAGCCTGTGCGCCCGGCTGTACGGCCGCCGGGCCGCGGCGAACCGCGCCAGCCGCGCTGTGGCCGCGGCCACCGCCAAGGACGAGTCGTGAAGCGGTACGAGCCGCCGGCCGGCTGGACCGTGCAGGCGTACCGGTTCGTCCTGGACCCGAGTGACGCCCAGGTTCTCGGTCTGCGCCGCAACACCGGTGCGGCCCGGTTCGCCTACAACCACATGCTGCGCCGGGTCAGCGCGGTGAAGACGCAACGGGCTGCCGAGGCCAGCTACGGGGTGGCCGAGGCCGACCTGACGCCGTGGCAGGGCTGGTCCCTGCCGGACCTGCGGCGCACCTGGAACGAGATCAAGCAGTGGGTGGCGCCGTGGTGGGCGGAGTGCTCCAAGGAGGCGTTCAACACCGGGCTGGCGAACCTGTCGGCGGCGCTGGGTAACTGGCACGCCTCGCGTACCGGTGCCCGCAAGGGCCGCCGGATGGGCTGGCCCCGGACCAAGAGGAAGCACGGTCGCAGGTCGGCCCGGTTCACCACCGGCGCGATCCGGGTCGACCCCGGCTACCGGCATGTGGTGTTGCCGCGGCTGGGCCGCATCCGCACCCACGAGTCGACCCGTAAGCTGGCCCGCCGGGTGAAGGCCGGCACCGCGACGATCCTGTCCGCCACGGTCACCGAGACCGCCGGACGGTGGTTCTGCTCGTTCCAGGTCGCCGTCCGGCGTACGGTCGGACGGCCGGCGCACGCGCCGAAGGCCGGCCGGGTGGTCGGGGTGGACGCCGGGATCAAGCACCTGGCCGTGTTGTCTACCGGCGAGATGGTGCCGAACCCGGCGCCGTTCAAGGCCGCGTTGAAGAAACTCGGCAAGGCGCAGCGCCGTGCGGCCCGGCGGATCGGCCCCTACGACCCGGAGGCCAGGCGCAAGCGGACCGCGTCGAACCGGTGGCAGCGGGCACAGGACGCGGTGGCTCGACTGCACGCCACGGTCGCGGCCGTCCGCGCCGACTCGTGGCACCAGCTCACCACCCGCCTGGCGCAGCAGTTCACCACGGTCGTCGTGGAGGACCTCCACGTGGCTGGGATGGTGCGTAACCGCAAGCTGGCCCGGTCCCTGACCGACGCCGCCCCGGCGACGCTGCGCCGGCACCTCGGCTACAAGACCGGCTGGTACGGCAGCACGCTGCACGTCGCCGACCGGTGGTACCCCAGCTCCAAGACGTGCTCCGCCTGCAGGACGGTGAAACCCAAGCTGTCGCTGGCCGAGCGCACGTTCCGCTGCACCGCGTGCAGGCTGTCCCTGGACCGGGACGTCAACGCCGCACGTAATCTTGCCGCGCTCGTGCGGCACGTCGACCTGGAGTTGCTGGGCGACGCAAAAACAGGACGTGGAGCCTACGTAAGACCCGTAAGACCTGCATGCGCAGGCGGGGCGGCGGGCCGTGAAGCGTCTAGACCGGTTCATCCGGTCAACGTCGCCCGGCAACGGACGACTGCCAATCAGGAGTCACG
>JAEVHO010000727.1 GCA_016802835.1 Micromonospora sp. ATA32
CGGTCGCGCCGGCGGGCAGCGCCGCGGCGACGGCGCGAGCAGCTCGAGACCGTGCTGCCGATCGCCACGTGCCGCCACCGGCACCCCGACCAGCGTCGCGAACGCGGCCCGCGACCGCTCGCCCGCCTCGCCCCAGACCTCCCACGAGGTACGCCCCACCCGCCAGTCGGCGAGGGCCTCCTGCAGCGCCGACCACGCCGGCTCCGGTGGCAGCCCGTAGCTCGCGGTGTTCAACCAACCGGGCTGCGGCTGCCACAGCTTCTGCGCCTGTTCCAGCTCCATGCCGCCGAGGCTATTGCCGTCCGCCGCCGGTGGTCAGCGCCAATCGGGCCGTGGTGGCCCTCATCCGAGCCGTTGGCCGGCGGCGCCCGCTACCGGATGTTCCCCGTGTGTCCGAGGGAGTAGCGGCCGGGCTGCGGCCAGATGGCCAGGCCGTGCGGGCCACGGCCGACGGGGATCCGGGCCAGCAGCTTGCCGTCCTGCGTGCTCAACACGTACACCTCGTCGTGGTAGCGCCCCGAGAGCCAGAGCTGCCTGCCGTCGGCGGAGAGGCCGCCCATGTCGGGGCTGCCGCCGGGGATCCGCCAGGTCGTGGCGGCTTTCAGGGTGGCCAGGTCGAGCACGGTCACGCTCCCCTCGTCCCGGTTGGTGACGTAGGCGCGCGTGGCGTCCCGGCTGAAGTAGATGCCGTGGGCACCGCGGCCGGTGGGGATGAAGCCGGTCTGTCGGGCGGCCTGGCGTCGAAGACGTACACCCCGTGGGCGTGCATGTCGGCGACCAGGAAGTGCTGCCCGTCCGGAGTGAGCCGGGTGTCCTGGGGCATGCCGTCGGTCGTCCTGGTCAACCGGAACTCGCGCACCTTCCGGAGGGTGGTGGTGTCCAGGACGACCATGCGGTTGGCGAACTCGCAGCTGAAGAGCATCGTCCTGCCGTCGGCGGAGTAGTCCATGTGGTTGATCCCCCCGCACTCGGGGAACCGCACCGAGCGCGTCCGCTTCCAGGTCTTCGGATCGTAGAGGTCGAGCCGCTGGAACGCCTCGGCGACCACGATCGCCTCCTTGCCGTCCGGCGTGAAATAGAGGTTGTAGACGTCCTCGAGGTTGACGAGCCGGCCCGGCTTCCCGGTCCGGGCGTCGATCGGGATCACTCCGCCCCGGGGTACCTGACTGGATGCCACATAGAGCGTGCGCAGGTCGTAGGAGGGAACGACGTGTTGCGGCTCCGGCCCGCCGGCGAACTTCCCGACCACCTGGAAGGTGGCGGGGTCGATCATCCAGACGTCGTTGCTCTTGGTGTTCGGCACGTAGACCATCGGCCGGTCGCCGCGGACCTGCTCGGCGAGCTGGTTCGGGCCCGCCGCGGCGTAGACGTTGCCGGCCGCCGGGTAGGTCGGCATGCCCGCCACCAACGGCCCGAAGCCCGCGCCCGACGAAGCGGCGGAGGATGGGCCGGTCAACGCCTCCCTGGTCGGTTCCCGGCTGGTGCAGGCCATGAGCCCGGCCAACAGGATCACCACCGGGACCACAAGGGCTAGCCGTCTGGTAGACACCAACCGACGGTATGGGACACAAGACCCATGAAGCGGCGAATCCGGCAACCCGGCGGCGCCCCGCCCGGCGGACTCGGCGGCGCCTGCCACCCCGGGGCGTACCGGGGTGGCAGCGGCCGGGGTCAGGCCGGCGTGCCGGCCAGCGACGACGGCCGCGACCCGGGCCCGTCCTGGACCGGGCCGCTCCTCGGCCGGCTCGTCCTCGTCCTCGTCCAGCATGGTCGACTCGTCGAACGGCCGCTGGCCGCCGAGCACCGCCCGGGCCTGGTCGCGGTCGAACTCGCCGGTCCAGGTGCCGACCAGCACGGTCGCCACCGCGTTGCCCGCGAAGTTGGTCAACGCCCGGGCCTCGGACATGAACCGGTCGATACCGACGATCAGGCCCACGCCGTCGACCAGATC
>JAEVHO010000728.1 GCA_016802835.1 Micromonospora sp. ATA32
CGTGCAGCGCGGCGAAGAAGGGCTCGTCGCCATCCGGTCGCGCAGCCGCGCGGCGTCGTCGAGCAGCGCGTCCGACCGGTGTACGGCGGGGACGGGCGCCTCCGGGTGCAGCTTGGTGATCTGGTTGAGGTAGCCCTCCAGGACCGCCTGCTCGACCGAGCGCGCGTCGAGCATGTGGAAGGTGAGGGTGAGCAGTTTCCGGTCGCGCAGCCAGGGGTCGGCGGCGAGGACGGGCTCGGCCAGGCCGCGCACCTCCCGGGCCGCCGGGTTGTGCTGGAGGATCTCCCGCAGCACCGCCATGAAGTGCGACTTGCCGGAGCCGAACGAGCCGTGCAGGAACATCGCCTGGGAGCGGCCGGTGGTGACAGCGTGACCGATCCCGCGCAGCGCCTCGGCGAAGTTGTCCCGGAGCTGGTCGGTGACCACGTACCGGCGCAGGTCGGCGCCCTCGGCGGCGCGGACGACGAAGTCACCGTCCCCGACCGAAGCCGGAATCTCGATCACGTCCCGCAGTAGGGTCATCACCGCTCCTCGCACCACCGCTCCCCGTGACGCCGGCGTCACCGGCAACCCGCCGATCCTAAGGCGTCCGCGCGATCCTGCGACCATTCCACCTCTTTGAGGCTCTCCGGTATCGTGCTCGCCGGCGTCGGAACGGATCCAGTGGGCGGAATGGGCTGATGAGTGAGTATCAGTACTACGAGTTCCTGGCGGTCGATCGGCCGCTGACCGCCCAGCAGCTCGACGAGCTGCGGAGGCTGTCGACCCGGGCCCGCATCACCTCGACGAGCTTCGTCAACACCTACCAGTGGGGCGACTTCAAGGGCGACCCGCGGCGGCTGGTGGCGGAATGCTTCGACGCCTTTCTCTACCTGGCCAACTGGGGCACCCGGCAACTCATGATCCGGCTCCCCCGCGGATCGCTGGATCTGGGCACCGCACAGCGGTACTGCGACACCGAGTCGGCCTCAGCGTGGGCCGCCGGCGACCAGGTCATCATCGATCTCACCGATGAGGACGAGGAGGGCGAGTGGAACTGGGACGACGACGGGGAGGGCCGACTCGCCTCGATCATCCCGCCCGGGCCGACCTGGCCGGCGGTGACCTGCGGCTGCTCTATCTGGCCTGGCTGCTCGCGGTGGGGCGGCACGAGATCGACGACCGACCGGAGGCCGGAGCCGCCGGTCCCGCCGGGTCTGGGGCACGCTGACCGCGCCGCTGCAGGGCCTGGTGGAGTTCCTGCGGATCGACACCGACCTGCTTGCCGTCGCCACCGAAACGAGCGCGTCGCTGTCCCGCGCGGAGCCGTCGACGACCCAGGTACGCGGCTGGCTGCGGGGCCTGCCGCCCGGCGAGAAGGACGAACTGCTGCTGCGCGTCCTGCGGGACGGAGACGTACCCGTGCGGGCCGAGCTGCGGCGACGGTTCCGGGCCGCGAAGCCCGACCGCGACCCGGCGGGTGCCGCGCCCGGCGGCCGTACGGCGGGGGCAGCTCAGGAAGGCCGCCGAAGCGCGGTGGGCCGAACGCCAGCGGCAGGCGCAGCAGCGGCAGGCCGAGGAACGCGTCCGCCAGGAGCGGGAGGCGGCGGCTGCCCGCGAGCGACGGCTGACCGAGCTGGCCACCCAGCCGGAGCAGGCGTGGCAGCGGGTGGATGCGCTGATCGCGACGAAGAAACCGCGCGAGTACGACGCGGCGGTCGGGCTGCTGACCGAGCTGGCCGTTCTCGGCCAGCGGGACGGCCGGGAGGAGGCGTTCGCGGGGCGGATCCGGCTGCTGCGCCAGGCGCACCAGCGCAAGCCCAGCCTGATGGACCGCTTCGACCGGGCCGGCCTGCCGGGCGGGTAGGCCCACGCTCACCGCCGCCTCGGCCGCCGGGAACACTCGCCGTCGTGGTCGGGCCGCAGCAGGCACCGCCGGCCGCCGGGCATGAGCTGGTCACAGAAAACCCAG
>JAEVHO010000729.1 GCA_016802835.1 Micromonospora sp. ATA32
CCAGGCACCGGTGGCACCGGCCGCGCCGGCGGTCCAGGCACCGGCCGCGCCGGCGGCCGCCCCCGCAGGTGAACGGCGCCGGTCGCGCCGGCGGGCTGGTGCTGGCCAAGCCGCCGGTCCGAAAGCTCGCCAAGGACCTCGGCGTGGACCTCGGCACGCTGACCGGGTCCGGCCCGCTCGGGTCGATCACCCGGGACGACGTACAGCTGGCGGCGAGCGGGACCGCGACGGCGGCCGAGCCGCTGACGGTCGCGACGGCGGCCACGGCGGCCGCGAGCTTCGGCGCGGACCGTGAGCAGCGCATCCCGGTCAAGGGGGTACGCAAGCTCACCGCCGAGAACATGTCCCGGTCGGCGTTCACCGCTCCGCACGTGACGGAGTTCCTCACCGTCGATGTGACCCGGGCGATGAAGGCGCTGGACCGGCTCCGGGGCCGGCGGGAGTGGCGGGACGTCCGCGTCTCGCCGCTGCTGCTGGTCGCCAAGGCGGTGCTGCTGGCGGTCAAGCGTCACCCGATGGTCAACTCGACCTGGGCCGGCGACGAGATCGTGGTCAAGGACTACGTCAACCTGGGCATCGCGGCGGCCACCGAGCGCGGCCTGATCGTGCCGAACATCAAGGACGCCGGCCGGCTCTCGCTCCGCGAGCTGGCGGACGCGATGACGGACCTGGTGCAGACGGCGAAGGCCGGCCGTACCTCCCGGCGGACATGTCCGGCGGCACGCTGACGATCACCAACGTCGGGGTGTTCGGGGTGGACACCGGTACGCCGATCCTGCCTCCGGGCGAGTCGGCGATCCTGGCCTTCGGCGCGGTCCGCGAGATGGCCTGGGTGCACAAGGGCAAGGTCCGCCCGCGCCAGGTCACCACGCTGGGCATCTCCTTCGACCACCGGATCATCGACGGTGAGCTCGGCTCGAAGTTCCTGCGTGACATCGGGGACTTCCTGGCCGACCCGGAGGCGGCGCTGCTCGCCTGGACCTGACGGGTCGCGACGGCTGCCACGGCCGGTGTGCCACGGGTTAACGCCCGGCACACCGGCCGTGTCCGTTGGACAACAGAAACTTCGGTCGCGGCTCTAGTTGACCTTCGATTATTAGGCAGGTGTCTCAGCTCACCTAATAATCGATGGAAGTCCTCGTGGTTATGCGCTTCAATTGAAGACAACGACGGGCTGACAACCGAATAGCCAGGAGGAGAAACCCCATGAGCATGATCGAGCGAATCCGCAACCGCCGCGACGCCAACCGCCGCGCCCGTGCCATCGAGCACGCGCTGCGCTCCGCCAACTCGCCCGCGGTCCGCGAGGAGCTTCTCGCCATCGCCCAGCGTCACATCAGCTGACGCCCCAAGACTTTCCTCACCTCCTCCAGATTGATGGCCCACCCGGTCGACCCGGGCGGGCCATCGGCGTTTCACACCGATTGACACCGGGATTCCACCTCGCCTCAGCGCCCGGTACGGTGGGGCTCGGTCGCCACCCGCCGGCCCGGACGGATCGAGTCGATAGAAGCTGCTCGAAGCCGTTCGGCCACGGGGAGTGACGGCCGGTGCTCCCCGGGTGCCACCGGCGGCCACCGGATACGGTGCGGGGAGCCCGCACGGCCGGTACCGCCGGCGACGCCGGCAACCATGCCGACGGCACCCGATCGGCATCGGCGGCCGACATGTGATGGAGGAGGCGCACCCATGACGTCCGAGGGCCCGCACCGCCCCGGCCAGGAGCCGGACGAGGTGTCGCCGGACGCCGGCGGACCGGCGCCGTACGGCGACCGGACAGCGCACCAGGACCAGGGGTACGGCACGGCCGCCGCCCCCGGACCTGGGTTGGGCACCCCCCACCCCCCGGCCGGTCGGCCGGACCGGCCCGCACCGGCCTGGGCGCAGAGCGAGCAGCCCCGCCGCGGGCCGCTGGGGTGCCGCCCAGGTGCCGCAG
>JAEVHO010000730.1 GCA_016802835.1 Micromonospora sp. ATA32
TCCTCGTCCTGAGGTACGACGACCTGGGCCGGCGTCCCGACCGGACGGTGCGACGGGACCCGGACCGGCGCGCGGCCGGCCGCGGACGGGCGACCCGGAGCGCAGGATCAGCGGCAACCCGCTCCTCGTCCTGAGGTACGACGACCTGGGCCGGCGTCCCGACCGGACGGTGCGACGGGACCCGGACCGGCGCGCGGCCGGCCGCGGACGGGCGACCCGGACGGACGGTGCCGCCACAGCCACCCCCACGTCCCGACCGAACGATTCGACGAGCAGGGGCCAGCGACGCCGCCAGCGCCACGGCGGTCACCGACCCGGGCAGCCACCCGCGCCATGGCGGCCGCCAGCACGATGCCCTGCGCCGCCGCGACGACCTTGCGCCAGAAGCGCGGCGGCAGCGATCCGCGCATCCAGGGCAGCACCCAGCTCGCGGCGACGAAGGCGTACCGCATGGCGCCCATGGTGAGCACCCAACCGCCCGCCGCGGGGGCGACGTGCAGGCTGAGAACCAGGATGAGGAACGCGTCGACCTCCATGTCGAAGCGCGCGCCCAGCGTGCTGGCGGTGCCGGTCCGCCGGGCCACGTACCCGTCCACCGCGTCGAGGGCGAGCGCCACGACGGTGAGGACGACCATCACCCCGACCGGTGCGGGCCGGCCGAACGAGTCCACGGTCAGCGCCGCCACACCACCGACCAGGACGCCCCGGGTCAGCGTCACCCGGTCGGCCGGGCGCAGGTCACCGGGGCCCGACCGGCGCAGCCCCCGGGTGAGCGCGACGCACATGACGGCCCCGTACGCGGCGCCCGCCAGCCATCCCGCGCCGCCGAGGCCGACCGTCCAGGCCAGGCCGGCCAGCAGGACGATCTGGACGATCAGCCCGATAACCGGACCCGTTCGAACCGTGGACACCCTGCCTCCGTGACTATGATCGACAGCCCCTGACATGGAACACGGGAAACATGACCGTTCGGTTCGGTCGGAAAACGCAAAGGAGGAGCCGGTGACGCGCGAGGCACACGCCTTCTGGCTCCGCTCACCCGGCGTGGGTGAGATCCGACCGGTGACGCTGCCCGAGCCCGGCCCGGACGAGGTGCTGGTCCGTACCCTCTTCTCCGGCGTCAGCCGGGGCACCGAGACGCTGGTCTTTGCCGGCGGCGTGCCCGAGAGCCAGTACGCGGCGATGCGCGCGCCGTTCCAGGACGGCGACTTTCCCGGCCCGGTGAAGTACGGCTACCTCAACGTGGGTGTCGTCGAACAGGGCCCGGAGTACCTGCGCGGGCGCACCGTCTTCTGCCTCTACCCGCACCAGAGCGCCTACGTGGTGCCGGCCGACGCCGTGGTCCCCGTACCGGAGGGGGTGCCGCCTGCGCGGGCGGTGCTGGCCGGGACGGTGGAGACCGCGGTGAACGCGTTGTGGGACGCCGCGCCGCTGGTCGGTGACCGGGTCACGGTGGTCGGCGCGGGCATGGTGGGCTGCTGCGTCGCGGCCCTGCGTCGCCGCTTCCCGCGTCCGGGTCGAGCTGGTGCGACGCCGATCCCGGCCGGGCCGGGGTCGCGGAGGCGCTCGGGGTCGGCTTCGTGCTGCCGGCGGACGCCACCGACGGGCGCGACCTGGTGGTGCACGCCAGCGCGAGCGCCGCCGGGCTGCGGCGGTCGCTGGAGCTGCTCGCGCCGGAGGGCACGGTCGTCGAGCTGAGCTGGTACGGGGACCGCGCGGTGGAGCTGTCTCTCGGCGGCGCGTTCCACTCCGGGCGGCTGACCATCCGCAGCCAGCCAGGTCGGCATGGTCTCGCCGGCCCGACGGGCGAGCCGGTGGTGCACGCCAGCGGCGAGCGCCGCCGGGCTGCGGCGGTCGCTGGAGCTGCTCGCGCCGGAGGGCACGGTCGTCGAGCTGAGCTGGTACGGGGACCGCGCGGTGGAGCTGTCT
>JAEVHO010000731.1 GCA_016802835.1 Micromonospora sp. ATA32
GGGGGCCCCCTGTCCGGGTACGGGGTCAGGCCCCGGGGCGACGCCGTCGCGGCGGGCGGCCTCGGCCACCGCCTCGGCCACCGCGGGGGCGACCCGGGGGTCCAGCGGCGACGGCACGATCGCCTCGGCGCTCAGCGCCCCCGTCCACCACGCCCGCGATCGCGTCGGCGGCCGCCACCTTCATCCCGTCGGTGATCCGGGTGGCCCGGGCATCGAGCGCGCCCCGGAACACGCCGGGGAAGGCCAGCACGTTGTTGATCTGGTTCGGGTAGTCGCTGCGGCCGGTGGCGACGACCGCGACGTGCCGGGCGGCCACCTCCGGGTGCACCTCGGGGGTGGGGTTGGCCAGCGCGAAGACGATGCCGCCCGGGGCCATGCCGGCCACCGCAGCCTCGGGGATCTGCCCGCCGGAGACGCCGATCAGCACGTCCGCGCCGCGCAGCGCCTCGGTGATGTCGCCCTGGCGGCCCTCGGCGTTGGTGGTCTCGGCGAGGTGGGCCTTGGTCTCGGTCAGGTCGGCGCGGTGCCGGCCGATGATCCCCTTCGAGTCGCAGACCACCACCTGGTCGGGGTTCACTCCCCCGGCCACCAGCATGTGGGTGACCGCCACGCCGGCCGCGCCCGCCCCGCTGACCGTCACCCGCAGGTCGCCCAGCTTGCGGTTGAGCAGGGTCGCGGCGTTGCGCAGGGCGGCCAGCACCACGATCGCGGTGCCGTGCTGGTCATCGTGGAAGACCGGGATCGACAGCGCCTCGTCCAGCCGGCGTTCCACCTCGAAGCAGCGGGGCGCGCTGATGTCCTCCAGGTTGATCCCGCCGAAGGAGGGCGCGAGCGCGGTCACCACCGCGACGATCTCGTCCACGTCCTGGGTGTCCAGGCAGATCGGCACGGCGTCCACGCCGGCGAACTGCTTGAACAGCACGGCCTTGCCCTCCATCACCGGCAGCGCCGCGCGCGGGCCGATGTTGCCCAGGCCGAGTACGGCGGACCCGTCGGTGACCACCGCGACGGTGTGCGACACCCAGGTGTAGTCGTCGGCCAGCGCCGGGTCCGCGGCGATCGCCTCGCAGACCCGGGCCACCCCCGGCGTGTACGCGAGGGAGAGGTCCTCCCGGCTGGTCAACGGAACGGTCGAGGCGACGGCGAGCTTGCCGCCGATGTGCAGCCGGAAGACGGGATCAGCGGGATCCACAGTGGGCGTAGACATGGTGACTCCAGGATCTGTCGAGCAGACGGACCGGCCGGCTCGGGCGCGAGGTCAGCGGCGAGGGTCGGCAGGCGGTGCGGGGGGTCACCCGGGCACTTTCCGAGCATAGTGGGGCACCGGGGGCTCCGATGTGAGCAGGGTCATAACCGCCGCCGCCCGACCAGGCCGGGGCGCGGCCAGTACCGGGCCACCACCCGTCCCCGCACGTCGGCCACCCCGTACGCCCGGGAGTCGTCGGCGACCAGGTCGTTGTCCCCGCGTACCCACCAGCCCCCGTCCTGGGCGCGGACCGCGCGCTTGACCACGAGCAGGCCCGGCCGGGTGCGGAAGACCGCGACGACCACGTCGCCCGGCCGGACCGCCCGGCCGCCCGGCCGGACCAGCACCGCGTCGCCGTGCCGCAGCGTCGGGGACATGGAAGGACCGGTCACCAGTACGGGCGCCAGCGGCCCCCGCAACCGGGGCGGCGTCGGGCGGTAGTCGGGGGACACCGGGGTTTCACCTCCGTCCCGCCGGGGAGCATGTCCAGGAGTAATGTCGGCTTGGATCATCGCAAACTTCCCATGGAGGACCTGATGCGACTTCCACGCATCCTTACGCCCAGCGTGACCGCCAGCGCCCACTGCGACCTGCCCTGCGGCGTCTACGACCCGGCGCAGGCCCGGATCGAGGCCGAGTCGGTCAAAATGATC
>JAEVHO010000732.1 GCA_016802835.1 Micromonospora sp. ATA32
CGGTCGGCCGGTCGCCGTGGCGGCGCGGCTCCTCCGGCTCGTGGCGCACCGCGATCCCGCTGGGCTCGCGGGCCCCGGTCAGCTCGGCCAGCGTCGGGTCGCCGACCCGGACCCGGCTCTCCGCCGGCGCGACGCCGGCCTTCTCCAGCATGGCGAGCGTGGTCCGCCGCTGCTTCGGCAGCACCAGGGTCGCCACCGCGCCCGACTCGCCCGCCCGGGCGGTACGCCCGGCGCGGTGCAGGTAGTCCTTCGGGTCCTTCGGCGGGTCGACGTGCAGGACGAGGGAGACCCCGTCCACGTGGATGCCCCGGGCGGCCACATCGGTGGCGACCAGGACGTTCATCCGGCCCTCGCGGAACTCGGCGAGCGTCTTGGTACGCATCCGCTGGGTCTTGCCGCCGTGCAGGCCGCCGGCGCGTACGCCGACCGCGGCGAGCTGCTCGACCAGCCGGTCGACGCCGAGCTGGGTACGGGCGAACACCATGGTCCGGCCGTCCCGGGCGGCGATCGACGCCGTCACCGGGAACTTCTCGTGCGGCGGGATCAGCAGCATGTGGTGGTCCATGGTGGACACCGAGGCGGTCGACGGGGCGGTCGAGTGGGTCACCGGGTCGGTCATGAACCGCTTGACCAGCGTGTCAACGTCACCGTCAAGGGTGGCCGAGAAGAGCAGCCGCTGCGAACCGGCCGGCGTCTTCGCCAGCAGCTCGGTGACCTCCGGCAGGAAGCCCATGTCGGCCATCTGGTCGGCTTCGTCGAGCACGGTCACCTCGACGTCGTCGAGCCGGCAGATGCCCCGCGAGATGAGGTCGCCGAGCCGCCCCGGGGTGGCCACGATGATCTCCACGCCACGGCGCAGCGCGTCGATCTGCCGGTCGTACGGCACGCCGCCGACGGCGGTCTTGAGGAACACCCCGACCGCCTTGCCGAGCGGCACCAGCGCGTCGTTGACCTGCATGGCGAGTTCCCGGGTCGGCACCAGGATCAGGGCCCGCGGGTGCAGCGGCCGGGCCCGGTTGCGGTCGGCGACCCGGGCGATCAGCGGGAGGCCGAAGGCGAGAGTCTTGCCGGAGCCGGTCTGGCCCCGACCGAGGACGTCCCGGCCGGCGAGAGCGTCCGGGACGGTGGCGCGCTGGATCTCGAACGGCGCGGTGATGCCCTGCCGGGCCAGCGCCTGCACGAGGGGCTGAGGCAGGCCCAGCGGCGGCGAAGTCGGCGGGGGCGTCGGGGCCCGGGCCGGTGGTGGCGGCGTCGGCCGCCGGGATGTCGGAGGCGGACGGGGACATGGCGGGTTCAGCGAAGGTGGTCAACAAATGCCTTTCGAGCGGGGCGCATCTTCGCGATGGCCTGCCGCAGCTGAACGCCGCCGAATCGCCCGCAAGATCGCCCATGGGCGTGCCGTATGCACGCCAGGTCAGTGATCTCAACAAGTGTACGGCGGTTGGGCGAACCCGCCACCGCACCGCGAGCGGGTAGTGGGCGGGCTCACCATCGCACCCGTCGACGGGTCAGCCGTTCAGGATCTTGCCGATGAGCCCGTCGAATGCGTTGTTCGCCAGCAGGACGATCAGCGCGCTGATCGCGACCAGCAGCCCGAGGGAGGCCGCCAGGACGATCACCACCGGTGGTACGGGACCTTTCGGCCGGTGTGTCCGCCCAGCCCTGGGCCAGGATGTGCCCGGTCAACGAGCCGGAATTCTCCAGCGGGCTCCCGGCGGGCAGCGAGACGGTGGCGAACCCGGGCCCCTCGCCGCCGTAGACCGTGCCGGCCAGGTCGGGACCCCCGTGGTACGGCGTGCCTTTCGGCCGGTGTGTCCGCCCAGCCCTGGGCCAGGATGTGCCCGGTCAACGAGCCGGAATTCTCCAGCGGGCTCCCGGCGGGCAGCGAGACGGTGGC
>JAEVHO010000733.1 GCA_016802835.1 Micromonospora sp. ATA32
GGCGCCCGCCCCTCCCGCCAGTGCGCCCGCGCCGACACCACCCCGGCCGCCGCCACCGTCCGCAAGCTCGCCGTGAGCGACGTCCGGATCATCGACCCGGACAGCAGGCTCCGGGACGAGCTCGGGGACGCCGAGAAGGTGATCGACGGCGACGAGAACAAGGGCTGGGAGACGGACACCTACACGGCCGCCAAGTTCGGCAACAACAAGAAGGGCATGGGGGTCTGGATCGACCTCGGCGCCCCGCACACGGTCAAGTCGTTGCAGGCGGTGCTCTCCGCGACCAACGCCTCCGCCGAGCTCTACGCCGGCACGTCGGACTTCGCCTCCAGCAGCTCGGGGGACAAGCAACTGCTCGCGAGCTACCGGAACAACCGGATCGGGCAGCCGTTCGAGGACCACGACGGCTCCAAGATGACCTTCAACGGGTTCAACGCGGACCAGAAGTACCGGTACCTGCTGCTCTGGATCACCGAGCTGCCCCCGAACGACCGGGGCTACCAGATCGGGGTCCAGGAGATCACCGTCCAGGGTTCGTGAACCGGCCGCCGCAGCCCGGTCGCCACACTCTTCGGATGTGGTGATGGAGGCGCACGGCGACCGGGCGGCCGATCGATCGGGGGGCAGCGGCTCCCCGGTCGCGGTGCCGGTCCGGTCCGACCCGACCACCGGGGCGACCGACATCGAGTTGCTCCGCGCCCACGTCGAGGGTGACCGGGACGCCTTCGCCGAGCTCTTCCACCGGCACCGGGACCGGCTCTGGGCGGTGGCGCTGCGTACGCTCGGCGACCGCGAGGAAGCCGCGGACGCCCTCCAGGACGCCCTGCTCTCCGCGCACCGGGCGGCGGCCCGGTTCCGGGGCGACTCGGCGGTGACGACCTGGCTGCACCGGATCGTGGTGAACGCCTGCCTGGACCGGATCCGTCGCCGGCAGGCGCATCCCACCGTCCCGTTGCCGGACGGCACCCGCTCCGAGGACACCGGCCGCCCGACCGGTGTCGAGCCGGCCGCCCCGGTCCACGACCACGACACCGCGCTGGTGGTCCGCCAGGCCCTCGCCGAGCTGCCGATCGAGCAGCGGGCCGCGCTGATCCTGGTCGACGTGCAGGGCTACCCGGTCGCCGAGGTGGCCCGGATCCTCGGCGTCGCCGAGGGCACCGTGAAGAGTCGCTGCGCCCGGGGTCGGGCCCGGCTGGCGGTACTGCTCGGGCACCTGCGCACCGGCTCCGGTGACGAGCGGCCCGGTCCGGCCACCGGGACGAGCGGCCACCGCCGGGGCGCCATGCCTCCATCCGGGGTCGACCGACCGGGCGGCGGGGACGTGCCGCCGGTCACGCCGGGGAACCCACGGCCGCCGGAGGGCGTCGGATCGGGGTCGGGGCGATCCCGGCGGGACGCCAGCCAGGAGGACACGTGACCACCGGGGAGTTCAGGGGGGTCGACCACGACCTGCTCGCCGACTACCTCGGCGGCGCGCTGGACGGTACGCCGGAGCAGACGGCGGTCGCCCGGCTGATCGACGAGGACCCGACCTGGGCCGGGGCCCACGCCGCGCTGGCACCGGCTGTGGCACAGGTCGCGCCGACCTCGCCGCCTGGGGCGAGGCCGCCACCGAGATGCCGCTCACCGTCGCCGACCGGATCACCGCCGCGCTCGCCGGCGCCGGGCCGGCCGAGCACTCCACAGGGCCGGCCGAACACCTGACCGGGCCGCCGAGCAGGCGGCCGGGTCGGTGGGGCAGCGGGTCGGGGCCGCAGACCAGGCGAGCGGAGCCGCCGTGCCGGCGCAGCCGGTCGGTGGGTCGGGGCGTACCCCCGGTGGCCTCCGCCCGGCCAAGGGGCGCGACGACGACGGCGGCCCGGGTCGTCGCCGGCGGCGCTGGACGCGG
>JAEVHO010000734.1 GCA_016802835.1 Micromonospora sp. ATA32
GACCGGCTGGCCCCGGGTCGACCTGCCCGCCCCCCGGGGCGCATCTACGACCGCACCGCGCCCCGCTGGCGCACAGCGTCGAGGCCCGGTACGTCTTCGCCGACCCGACCCGGGTCAAGAACCGGCAGGCCACCGCGTCGGCCCTCTCCCCGCTGCTCGGCGTGCCCGTCTCCGAGCTGGCCGAGAAGATGAAGCCGCGCACCCTGGAGAACGGCGTCCAGTCGCAGTTCGAGTACCTCGCCCGCGGTGTGGAGGTCAGCAAGGCGAAGCAGATCATGGCGCTGGACCTGGCCGGCATCGGCGCGGACCGCGACGAGCGCCGCGAGGTGCCCGGCGGTGACCTGGCCGCCAACCTGATCGGCTTCACCAGCCAGGACATGGTCGGTCTGGAGGGCCTGGAGGCGCGCTACGACGACCTGCTGCGCGGGCAGAACGGCAAGCGGGTCTACGAGGTGGGCCAGGGCGACCTGGACGCCCCGATCCCCGGCGGCTACAGCAGCACCACGCCCGCCAAGCCGGGCAGCTCACTGGAACTGACCATCGACCGGGACCTGCAGTTCCGGGCGCAGCAGATCCTCAGCGAGCAGATGGCGCAGACCAGGGGCAGCGTGGGCGCCGCGGTGATCATCGACGTCGCCGCCGGCGAGGTGCTGGCCCAGGCCAGCCAGCCGACGTACGACGCGGCGGACCCGGGCGACAGTAAGCCGACCGACCGGGAGGACGCGGCGACCAGCTTCGTGGTCGACCCCGGGTCGGTGCACAAGGCGATCACCTTCGGCGCGGCGCTCCAGGAGGGCGTCATCACGCCGGACACCACGCTGCCGATCCCCGACACCATTCAGAAGGGTGACACCGTCTTCGCCGACACCCACCCGGCCAATGGGCGGCGGATGAGCCTGCCCGGGATGCTGGCCTACTCCTCCAACGTCGGCACCATCACCATCGCCGACAAGCTGGGCAGGGAGCGGCTGATCGACTACCAGAAGCGCTTCGGCCTGGGCCAGCCCACCGGCGAGGGGATGCCGGGCGAGGCGTCGGGCCGGCTGCTGCCCGCCGGCGAGTGGAGCGTCTCGTCGTACGGGTCGTGCCGATCGGGCACAGTGTCGACGCCACCCCGCTGCAGATGGCCGCCGCATACGCCACCATCGCCAACAACGGCACCTACGTCCAGCCGCACCTGATCAAGGACGTGATCGGGCCGGACGGCAAACGCACCCCGGGCAAGGCGCCGGTCACCCGGTCGGTGCTCAGCCCGCAGAACGCCACAGCGCTGCGCACCATGCTGGAGGCGGTCACCACCGTCGACCACGCCACCGGTCTGGCCGCCGCCATCCCCGGCTACCGGGTGGCCGGCAAGACCGGCACCGGCTGGCGGCTGGTCGACGGGGAGAAGCAGCCCGGCGAGGTGGGCTCCTTCATCGGCATGGCCCCGGCTGAGCACCCCCGGTACGTGGTGGCGGTCTTCGCCTGGAGCCCCGGCGGCGAGGGCGGCGCGGTGGCCGCGCCGGCATTCCGGGAGATGATGGGCTTCACTCTGCGTCACTACCGGGTGCCGCCGTCGACCAGTGGCAAGTCCCCCAAGTTCGAGGTCTTTCCGCGCTGACCAGCCACGGCGGGACATCATCGGTGAGTGCGGACGAACCACCGGGGCGGCTGTGCGGCCGGAACCGGTCGACCGGGTAGGGTCTGACGCCGTGCCTGGCAATCCACGTCCCCGTACCGTGCGCCCCGTCCGGCTCGACGACCTCGCCGCGCGACTGGCCGTCCCGCCGCTGGCGGACGCCGCCGGCGTGGCGGTTGCCGGGGTGACGCACGCGAGCCAGGAGGTCCGCCCCGGCGACCTCTACGCGGCGCTGCCCGGCGCCCGCCGGCACGGCGCGGAG
>JAEVHO010000735.1 GCA_016802835.1 Micromonospora sp. ATA32
GTCGCGGGCCGCCCGGCCAGCGCGTTCGTGCTGATCCGGCTCCCCGGCGCGGCCGGGGTGCTCGACGTGCTGCGCGAGCGCGGCTGGGCGGTACGCCGCGGCGACACCTTCCCCGGGCTCGGCCCGGACTGGTTGCGGGTGGCGGTCCGCGACCCGGCGACCACCGACGCATTCACCGAGGTACTGGCCGAGATTCTGGAGGCTTAACGCTTCCCATGGAGAAACCCGGGGGATTTGTGGCTCGGGCCGCACGCAACCCCGCTTCCGGAGAAGAGGTGGTCGCATGTCTCACGCCGTCAACACCAGCACGGTCACGCTCCACCGTGGCCAGGACGTGCAACCCCATGCGCTGCTTGGCTCTCGCACCACAATCGGAACACGTCATCGTGGTCTAGGCGGGCGGCACCAACACCACCCTCCGGCCCGCCCGCCGGCCACGCCCGTCCACCTCGGTCCGCAGTACGACATCCACCGGCTCGTCAAGCAGATCAAGGCGTCATCGGCGCTACTCCGGCAGGAGGTTTCCCACCTCAAGCCCGGCCTTACAACCCTGTGGACACACTCTTACTTCGTCGCCACGACCGGCGGCGCAACCTTGGAGGTCATCAAGCGGCATGTCGATAGCCAACGCAGCGTGTAAGGCACTCCCTTCCGTCTCCCCGGCTGAAGTCGCGACTTTCCCGGGAGCTTCTCGATGATGCTGGAGCGCACCATCGCGGCGATCGGGCCGCTCGACGAGCCGGCGATGGCGGCCGCCCGCGACCTGCAGTCCCGGCTGACCAAGCCGGCGGGCTCGCTGGGCGCGCTGGAGGAGCTGTCGGTCCGCCTCGCCGGCCTCGCCGGGTGCTGCCCGCCGCCGCTGCCCGAGCCGGCCGCCGTGGCCATCTTCGCCGGGGACCACGGCGTGCACGCCCAGGGGGTGACCCCCCTGGCCGCAGGAGGTCACCGCGCAGATGATCGGCAATTTCCTGGCCGGCGGCGCCGTGGTCAACGCCTTCGCCCGGCAGGCCGGCGCCTCGGTCACCGTGATCGACGTCGGCGTCGCCACCCGCTCCCGGTCGCGCCGCAGGTCGGGCCGGCCGGCCCGGCGGGTCGCGGTCTCGGGGCGGTCCCTCGACTGGTGGCCGCGAACGTCCGGCTCGGCACCCGGGACCTGGCGGTCACCGCCGCCCTCACCCGGGACGAGGCCCGGACGGCGGTGGAGATCGGCATCCGGATCGCCGACGAGCTGATCGACGCAGGGGCGGGCATCCTGCTGACGGGGGACATGGGCATCGGCAACACCACCCCGGCCGCCGCGCTGATCGCCGCCTTCACCGGCCTCGACGCGGCCGAGGTGACCGGGCGCGGGACCGGGGTTGACGACCCGACGTACCAGCGGAAGGTCGGCGTGGTGCGGGCCGCGCTGCGCCGGCACGAGCCTGACCCGGCCGACCCGCTGGGCGTGCTCGCCGCCGTCGGTGGCCTGGAGCACGCCGCGCTGGCCGGCCTGATCCTGGGCGCTGCCGCCCGGCGGACGCCGGTGCTGCTGGACGGCGTGATCGCGGTCAGCGCCGCGCTCGCCGCCGCCGCCTTCGCCCCGGACGCCGTGGGCGCGACGGTTGCCGGGCACCGGTCGCCGAGCCGGGCGCCACGGCCGCGCTGCGCGGGCTGGGGCTGGAGCCGGCTGATCGACCTCGGGCTGCGCCTCGGTGAGGGGACCGGCGCGCTGCTGGCCCTGCCGGTGGTCACCGGCGCGGTCCGGGTGCTGCACGAGGTGGCCACCTTCGACTCGGCGGGGGTGGCGGAGAAGTGAGCGCCAACCCGTACCCGCTGGGCCTGCGGCTGGAGGGCCGGCGGGTGGTCGTGGTGGGCGGGGGAACGGTCGCCA
>JAEVHO010000736.1 GCA_016802835.1 Micromonospora sp. ATA32
GACCCTGCTGGTTAATTCGGGTTTATGCAGCCAGGGCGAGTTCGAGGCGGGACAGGTGGCTGGTGCGGGTGCGGTCGAGGGGTAGGCCGTTGAACCACGCATCGAGGCGTATCAGGTTGAGGGCGACGGCGCTGTAGAGGTGTTCGAGGTGGGTTTTGGCCAGTCCTCGGTAGCGGGCGTGGCGGGTGTCGGTCACAGCGACGGCTTGGCGGATGGTGCCTTCCACTCCGGCGCGCAGCGCGTATTTGGCCTTGAACGCCTTGGTGTTCTGGCGGGCGCGGGCTTGCTGTAACGCGTGGTGGACGTGGCGGGGGCGGATGGTCAGTTGCCGGCCGCCGCGGCTGGCGGTGGTGCATTGGGCGCGGGCTGGACAGGTTCGGCAGGTGTCGGTGTCGAACTTGACCACGATGGTTTCGGTGCCGCGTTGGACCGTCGGGCTCCAGGATGCGCTGGTCTGGCCCTTGGGGCAGGTGACCTGCTGGGTGTCGAAGTCGACGTGGAACGCGGCGGCGTCGAAGCCGGTTCCGGCGCGGGCCTGCGCGCTGACGTCGGCCAGCATCGGGGTGACCAGCGCGATGCCGTACCGGGCTGCGGATTCGACCAACAGGTCGGCTGACGGGTAGCCGGAGTCGAGCAGGTGCTCGTCGGGCAGCAGGCCCCGGCGGGCCAGGCTGTCGTGGATCGGGGCGGTCATCGCCGTATCGGGCACCGCGGCGTCGGTGGTCGCGATGTTCGTGATGATGTTGGGCAGGACCTGGGCGTCCGGGTCGCCGGTGGTGCTGTCCGACTCGACGTCGGTGCAGGTCTCGCTGATGTGGACCTTGTATCCGTTCCAGAACAGGTCCCGCTTGACCCCCCACCGGGCGTCGGTGTCGTACGGGGAGGTCAGCCGGTATCTGCCGGGCGGGAGACCATCCACATCCGCCTCCCGCCGCTTGACCACCTCCCGCCCACGCCGATCGGTGGTGCGGGTGTAGTTCTGCAGCAGCGCGACGCGCAGCGTCTCGACGGCGGGCAGGTCGGCCAGCCACGCCGGCGCATCGGGCGCGTAGACCGCCTCCAACAGCGTGAACCCGTCCACACCGTAGGCGGTGGCCAGCTGGGTGCGCTTGGTTTCGGAGGCCGGCAGCCGCCAGGAGTCCACCCGCACCCCGTAGCGGATATTCCAGTCGGGCACATCGATAACCTGGGCCAGCCAGTCCGGCGCGGCGGCGGCCAAGGCCTCCAGACAGGCGCGCACCGACTCCCCGGCCAGCTCGAGGCGGTTGAGGTCCCGCACCGCCGAAAGCACATGGGTGGAGTCGGTACGCTGCTTGCCGCCCGGTTTCACCAGCCCCTTGCCGACCAGAGCGGCCAGCAGCAGATCGAGGGCCTTGGCTTCCAGGCCGTGTTCCACCACCCGTGTGCGGAACTCACTCAATACCGACGCGTCAAAGCCCTCGTCGGTCAACGCCAACCCGAGACAGTATTTCCAGTCGATACGCAGCCGCACCGCCTCGGCGGCCTGCCGATCGGTCAGGTTCTCCACCATCTGCAGCGCCGTCACCAGCGCCAGACGCCCCGGCGACCAGCCCGGCCTGCCCCGCACCCCGAACCCGGCCGCGAACTGCTCATCGGCGAACAGCTCACCCAACTCATCCCGGATCACCACCGGCAACGGAGCACGCCGGCCCCGGTACATCGCCAGCACCGCCGCGGTGATCTCCGGCGACGGCTGCGGCCAGGACTGCGGCTGCATCGACATCAAGGCACCGATTCTACGGCCGGGACAGCGAAAGCGACCGCGCCGCGATCATGCCCTCGACCAACACCAACCGGCAGCAGCCACGCCGACAGCGCCTATCAGGACATCAATTAACCAGCAGGGTC
>JAEVHO010000737.1 GCA_016802835.1 Micromonospora sp. ATA32
GACCTGACCGGCATGCCCGGCCTCGCCGGCAGCCTCGGAGCAGCACTCGTCGGCGCGGCCACCGCCCTCACCATCAGCCACAGCCGCACGATCCGCACCCTCACCACCCCCGTCGACCTGACCGGCATGCCCGGCCTCGCCGGCAGCCTCGGAGCAGCACTCGTCGGCGCGGCCACCGCCCTCACCATCAGCCACAGCCGCACGATCCGCACCATCACCGCACCGGGTCTGGCCATCGGCTACGCCCTCGTCTTCACCTACAACACCAACAGCGCCCTGATCGTCGGCTACCTCATCGCACTCACCTGGTGGGGCATCCGACTCACCGCACAGACCCTGCGACTCGCCTTCCCCGACGTAGGAGCAGCGCTGCACCGCCTCATCGACCGCTCCGACGGCTGAAGAGCCGAATGACACAGACCAAAGCCAAGATCGCTCGTGGATGCTCCGGTGCGACGCCGCCGGCGGCGACACAGAGATCGAAAGCACCTCCTCGACATCGAATGCGCGGCGGTGGCGCGACCTACGGCACCGTCTGCCTATCCAATAGGTGCCGCGGTCCTCGCCCGCATCACCTGAGCCGGTTACCGTCGCCGGCCATCCCCACCGGACCGGGCGAGGGATTTTCCAGTGCTGAGGGGTACACGCGGTTGGCGCACCGTAGCCTTCGATTCCATGAGCCCGACCGATTCCGGCGCAAACCCCGCCGGTCGGGTCACCACCGTCGAGATCTTCTTTGACCTCGTTTTCGTCTTCACGGTCACCCAGCTCACCGGCGTCCTCGAACGCGATCTGGCGTGGGCCGGTCTCGGCCGCATCGTCCTTGTTCTCGGGCTGCTCTGGTACCCCTACACCGGCTACGCCTGGCTGACCAACCAAGTGCCACCCCGAGGCCCCGCTCAGAAGCTTCCGCTTTTCGTCGGCATGGCCGGCTTCCTGCTCACGAGCGTCGCCATCCCTGGCGTTTCACCGACACCAGGTTGCTGTTCGCTCTCGGGTTCCTCGTCCTCACCGTGGTCCACCTGGTCATGTTCGGTCGCTCACAGGCCCGCCTCGCCGCGATCCGTCTCGCCCCCTACAACCTCGGCGCGGTGCTGCTGATCGTTCTCGCCGCGTTCGTCACCGGCCCCGCCGTCTACGCTCTCTGGGTCGCTGCCGCCCTTGTCCAGTCCGCGCTGCCGTACCTGACCCCGGGACACTCCTGGATCCGCGTCGCCGGCAGCTACGAGGTGGCCGCCGGACACCTCGTAGAACGCCACGGCCTGCTCGTCATCGTCGCGCTGGGTGAATCCGTGGTCGCCATCGGCGCTGGCGTCGACGTCCATCACCTCGCCCCCGGCACCGTGGGCGCGGTCGTCATGGCCCTCGCCCTGCCCGCCGCCCTGTGGTGGACCTACTTCACGGACACCCGCGACGCCGACACGATCCTCGACGCCGCAGACCCGCGCGCCCGGACCCGGCTCGCCGCCCGCACGTACGTCCTGCCCCACTACCTGCTGCTGGTCGGCGTCGTCGTCACCGCCGCCGGCATCCACGCCACTGTCGCCCACCCCCGACGCCCCGGCCGGCACCGGCTGCGGGGCTCGCCCTGGCCGGCGGAGTGACCCTCTTCCTCACCGGTCGCCGGCAGCTACGAGGTGGCCAGCGACACCGCGTAGAACGCCACTGCCTGCTCGTCATCGCGCGCTGGGTGAATCCGTGGTCGCATCGGCGCTGGCGTCCGACGTCCATCACCTCGCCCCCGGCACCGTGGGCGCGGTCGCAGGCCCTCGCCCTGCCCGCCGCCCTGTGGTGGACCTACTTCACGGACACCCGCGACGCCGACACGATCCTCGACGCCGCAGACCCGCGCGCCCGGACCCG
>JAEVHO010000738.1 GCA_016802835.1 Micromonospora sp. ATA32
CGCAGACCAGGACGTCCTCGTGGCTCAGGTCCGCCTCCGGATCGAGCAGGAGGGGGGCGGCCAGGTGGTGGAACGCCCCGATCACGGTGGCCGAGCCGACGATCTCGGCGGCCTCCTCGGCGGCGCTTCCGGCGGGTACGGTGCGGCCGAACGGCCCGAACCGGTCGAAGCCCAGCGGGTTGACGCAGCTGACGACGATCTTGCCGGTCACCGCCTCCGCCAGGCTGGTCACCAGTTCGGCGTGTCCGTCGTACGGCACGGCGAGCAGCACGATGTCGGCGCTCTCCGCCGCCGCCAGGTTCGACGTGCCGGCGATCCTGGCGCCGTCAACCAGTTGAGACAGTTCCTCGGCGGCGGCGGTGGCCCGCTCGGCGTCACGTGACCCGAGGACGACGTCGTGCCCCGCGCGGGCCAGGCGGTAGCCCCAGCCCTCGGCCCTGTGGCCCGGTGCCGCCGACCACCGCGATCCGGGTGGGAACGCTGTCGGTCATCGGGTCACCCCTTCGCTGCCTGGGCGGAGCCGGGTGAGGGTCTGCTCCTTGTCACCCAGCGTGGAGATGACCGGGCAGCGCACCCCGGCCTCGTGGTACGACTGCAGCTTCTGGAAGGCGTCGTCGGTGGAGCCGCAGGCGGTGACCTTCTGCACTAGGCTGTTGGGGACCAGTTGCATCGCCCGCTTGATGTCCACCGGCGTGGCGGGCCAGCCGGCGATCTCCTGCAAACGGTTGACGAGTTCGCGCTCTACCCCGCAGTGCTCGGCGATGTGCGGTTGCTGGCAGAGGTAGAGGGTGAGGAAGGCCTTGCACGCGTCGATGGCCTCCTGCGGGTCGTCGTCGTTGACGCTGCACGCCACGATCTGGGTCAGGTCGATGCCGTCGCGGCCGTCGGTCCGCTTGGCGACCCCCCGGTCGATCGCCTCGCGGGCGCCGACCAGGTACGACGGGGGGAGCAGGAAGTCCATGTGTACGCCGTCGCTGATCTCGCCGGCGAGTTCGAGCATCCGGGGGCCTACCGCGCCGATGTAGATCGGGATGTCGACCGGCTTGTTCTCGCGGTACATGCTGTCGAAGCGCACGTCCTTCATCTGCACGAACTCGCCGTCGAAGGAGACGAGCTCGTTGCGGAAGAAGGTCTGCAGGACGGTGATGTACTCGCGCATCGACTTGATCGGCTTGGCCAGCGGCTGGCCGACCTTTGTCGCCAGCGGCTCCCACCAGGCGCCGATGCCCAGGATCGCCCGGCCCGGCGCCACCTCGTCCAGGGTCTTGAAGGTGACCGCCATCAGGGCCGCGTTGCGGCTCTTGTTGTTGACGACACCGGTGCCGATCTTCACGTTCTTCGTCTTGCTCGCGATGATCGCCGCCGGGACGATGCCGTCGCGGGCGAGTCGTCCCTCGGCGACCCACACGGACTCGAACCCGTTCTGGTCGGCGAACTCGACCTGCCAGTAGGTCTGCTCAAGGCTGAGTCTCTCGCCGACGTGGATACCCAGGGGAATCTTCATCTCGGTTGTCAGCTCCGCTCGGTACGTGGGGGGGTCAGGACTCGGTTAGGTCAGAAGAGGTGCGGCTCGGCACGGGTCAGGAAGGTTCCCGGCCGGGGGTGTCGTGCCGGAGGCCGGTCCCGTCGACCAGGTGCTCGCCCCGGGAGAACACGTGTTCCGGCTTGCCGGTCACCCGCATGCCCTCGTAGATGTTGTAGTCGGTGCGCATGTGCGAACCCGCCGCCGTGATCACGTGGTCGGCCGCCGGGTCCCAGACCACCAGGTCGGCGTCCGCCCCGACGGCGACGACCCCCTTGCGCGGAAAGAGGCCGAACAGCTTGGCCGGCCGGGTG
>JAEVHO010000739.1 GCA_016802835.1 Micromonospora sp. ATA32
AATACAAATTAGGGCCACCCCCGAAGGGGTGGCCCTAATTTGAATGGTTGTCCGGCGGCGTCCTACTCTCCCACACCCTCCCGAGTGCAGTACCATCGGCGCTGGAGGGCTTAGCTTCCGGGTTCGGAATGTTACCGGGCGTTTCCCCTCCGCCATGACCGCCGTAACTCTATCGACTTGTCAAACACCACACCCAACATTGTTGGGGGTGTTCGTTTGTCGGGAGTTGCACAGTGGACGCGTAGCAGCTTGGTAGTCAAGTCCTCGGCCTATTAGTACCGGTCAACTGAACCCGTTACCGGGCTTACATTTCCGGCCTATCAACCCAGTCGTCTAGCTGGGGGCCTTACCCCACAAAGTGGGTGGGATACCTCATCTTGAAGCAGGCTTCCCGCTTAGATGCTTTCAGCGGTTATCCCTTCCGAACGTAGCTAACCAGCCGTGCCCCTGGCGGGACAACTGGCACACCAGAGGTTCGTCCGTCCCGGTCCTCTCGTACTAGGGACAGCCCTTCTCAAGTATCCTACGCGCACGGCGGATAGGGACCGAACTGTCTCACGACGTTCTAAACCCAGCTCGCGTACCGCTTTAATGGGCGAACAGCCCAACCCTTGGGACCTGCTACAGCCCCAGGATGCGACGAGCCGACATCGAGGTGCCAAACCATCCCGTCGATATGGACTCTTGGGGAAGATCAGCCTGTTATCCCCGGGGTACCTTTTATCCGTTGAGCGACACCGCTTCCACTCGCAAGTGCCGGATCACTAGTCCCGACTTTCGTCCCTGCTCGACTTGTCAGTCTCACAGTCAAGCTCCCTTGTGTACTTGCACTCAACACCTGATTGCCAACCAGGCTGAGGGAACCTTTGGGCGCCTCCGTTACCTTTTAGGAGGCAACCGCCCCAGTTAAACTACCCACCAGACACTGTCCCTGAACCGGATAACGGTCCGAAGTTAGATACCCAAATCAACCAGAGTGGTATTTCAAGATTGCCTCCACCCATACTGGCGTATGGGCTTCACCGGCTCCCACCTATCCTACACAAGCTAATTCGAGTACCAATGTCAAGCTATAGTAAAGGTCCCGGGGTCTTTCCGTCCTGCCGCGCGTAACGAGCATCTTTACTCGTAATGCAATTTCGCCGGGCCTGTGGTTGAGACAGTGGGGAAGTCGTTACGCCATTCGTGCAGGTCGGAACTTACCCGACAAGGAATTTCGCTACCTTAGGATGGTTATAGTTACCACCGCCGTTTACTGGCGCTTAAGTTCTCCGCTTCGCCCCGAAGAGCTAACAGGTCCCCTTAACGTTCCAGCACCGGGCAGGCGTCAGTCCATATACATCGAATTACTTCTTCGCATGGACCTGTGTTTTTAGTAAACAGTCGCTTCCCCCTGCTCTCTGCGGCCATACAACGCTCCACCCGCGTGGGGCTTCACGTCTCCGGCCCCCCTTCTCCCTAAGTTACGGGGGCAATTTGCCGAGTTCCTTAACCACAGTTCGCCCGATCGCCTCGGTATTCTCTACCTGACCACCTGTGTCGGTTTGGGGTACGGGCCGCTAAGAACTCGCTAGAGGCTTTTCTCGGCAGCATAGGATCACTGACTTCACCTGAATCGGCTCGGCATCACGTCTCAGCCTTCATGCACCACGGATTTGCCTATGGTGCGGCCTACACGCTTACCCCGGCACAACCACCGGCCGGGATCAGCTACCTTCCTGCGTCACCCCATCGCTTGACTACTACCCGTCAGGTTCCCACGCTCATCCAGATCCGTCCGAAGACATCACCGAACTCGGGTGGTTAGCACAACGAGGTTCGCCAGGGACG
>JAEVHO010000740.1 GCA_016802835.1 Micromonospora sp. ATA32
ACCGCAGTTACCGGTGGACGACGGTGGCAACCGTGCCCCTTGGCGCGTGATGCGCCGAGACGCGCTGGCCGTGCTCCACTTGAAATGCCCTGCAATTCGGCGACGAGGACACCACATCTTGTAGGTCCACTGCTGTACTGTCCCCAT
This sequence comes from Micromonospora sp. ATA32, assembly GCA_016802835.1. Taxonomy (GTDB): domain Bacteria; phylum Actinomycetota; class Actinomycetes; order Mycobacteriales; family Micromonosporaceae; genus Micromonospora. The sequence goes on from JAEVHO010000740.1 coordinate 148, forward strand.
AGCTTGTATTGGTCGTGAACCCAACCGGGAGATTTCATGCCGGAAGCCGCTGCGATGCCGAACAGTGGACGCACTACGCGAAGATTCCTCGTATCCGCCGCGCGGAAACGACTCGCTTCACCGTCGACGACCAGAAGGGTTACCTGACTACCGCCGATGCGGAGGACGGCTCCGTTGGTGAGGTGACGATCCGGATGGGCGAAGCAGGGGTCCACCCTGGCCGGGATGATGGACGCCCTGGGCGTTGCGATCACGCTCGGCCTTCAGGCCGGTGCGCCAGCAGATGTGTACGTGTCGAAGTACTCCAGCATGCGGTTCGTGCCGGCGGGCCGCACGGACGATCCCGAACTGCCGATGGCAACGTCGATCATGGACTATGTGGCAAGGCGCGTGGCCCTGGACTGCCTGCCCCCGGAGCGTCGGATGGGGATGGGCATCCTCACGGCGGCTGAGCGCACCGCACTGGCCGACGAGGATGCTGGCTGGGTCGACTTGCCGGTTTGGCTATGTCGGCTCCGCAGAACTACGCCGATAAAGCGCAGGACGGGTTGCGCTGCGATGCGTGACGTATCCCCGCCAGCGGTGGACGGCGACCTCATTGCCGCGGCGAAGGGTGCGTCACGCGTACGCAGAGCCAGGTTGGACCTGGCGCACACGGCCGCCCGCAGTGTCAAAGTCAGGCCTGAAGAGTAAGTCACGGTCGGGGCAGGGTTCGCTCCAGTGCGTGCGGGAAGCGCTGCTTGAGCTCGGCAAGCCGACCGAGGACGCACTGGCGCCGGCCCTGATTTCCGGCGTACAGGGCGGAGCCGCCGTACGTGTCGCTGGTGGCCCATTCGGCTTGGGTGCGGCCGTCGTCGAGCGTCTTGCCGTAGATCGTTTCGTACAGTTCGGTCGACGGGAATGGCATGAAGAAGTGGTGCTTCTGCCGGTTGTGCGAAGGGCCGCCAGCTCGGCGACCAACTGACAGGTCCGCTCGCTGTCGTCATCGGTCTCTCCGGGAAGATCGTGAATCCAGCTCGTCAGTTGGACGATGCCGACACGGTCGAGCAGCTGGCAGGCGGCCCGGGTGTCGGCGACGGTCGCGCCTTTGCGGAGCACTTTCAACATGCGGTCGGAGCCGGATTCGCAGCCGAGGAAGATCGCGGAGAAGCCGACCGCGTGGAGCCGTTCCAGGTCCAGGAATCGGGCGAGGTTGACCACGTCACGGGTCCGCATGTTCGCCCGAAGCTCGATGCGAACGCCGTCGCGTTCGAGGAGTTCGACGATCTCCACGACGCGGTGGATGTTGGTGGAGAAGTTGGGGTCGAGCAGGCTTATCTGGTCGGGTGAGTAGGTGTCCCACAGGTGACGCAGCTCGGCCACGATGCGTTGCGGCGCGAGCGGTTTCCATTTCCTGGTGCTGGTAGTGGGTTCGGAGCAGAAGGCGCAGGCGTAGGGACACCCGTAGCTGGTGATGTACGACAGGTCCCTCATCGCGGAGGTGTAGTACCGGGTCGGATCGATGAGGCCGTAGTTCACCGGCGGTAGCTGGTTCATGTCGCCGACGAACTCGTAGGTCGTCTTGACGGTGTTCGGTGTGATGGTGCCGGATGCGGCGATGGCGGTGCGGCCGTCGAGGAAGGCGAGGTTCGGCAGCTCGCCGATCGTCTCGGGGCTGAGGCGCTGACCGGCGGCAAGTCGCT
>JAEVHO010000741.1 GCA_016802835.1 Micromonospora sp. ATA32
AGAGCACCAGGGCCAGCGCGCCCTCCACGTAGCTCTTCTGCGCCAGCAGCATCCGCCGGACGTCGGCGTGCGCGATGATCGGGACCTGCGGCGCGGTCGGGTCCTTGTCGGCCGTGGGCCGGCCCTGCGGCCGCTGCCGGGCGTACTCCAGCGACTTCAGGTAGCCGGTGTAGCCCAGCGCGGTGGCGCCGGCGCCGACCCCGATCCGCGCCTCGTTCATCATGTGGAACATCTGGGCCAGCCCCTGGTGCGGCTCGCCGACCAGGTGACCCACCGCGCCGGCCCGCCCGCCCGGCCGGTGCACTCCCTCGCCGAAGCTGAGCAGGGTGTTGGTGGTGCCCCGGTAGCCCATCTTGTGGTTGAGCCCGATCAGCACCACGTCGTTGCGCACCGCCGGGACGCCGTCGGCGTCGAGCAGCGCCTTCGGCACGATGAACAGCGAGATCCCCTTGACCCCGGGCGGGCCGCCGGGAATGCGCGCGAGCACCAGGTGGACGATGTTCCCGGCCAGCTCGTGGTCGCCGCCGGAGATCCACATCTTGGTACCGAAGAGCCGGTACGTGCCGTCGTTCTGCGGCTCGGCCCGGGTGGTGATGTCGGCCAGCGAGCTGCCGGCCTGCGGCTCGGACAGGCACATGGTGCCGAAGAACCGGCCATCGACCATCGGGCGGACCCAGGTGTCGATCTGCTCCGCCGAGCCGTGCGCCAGCAGCAGGTTGGCGTTGCCCAGGGTGAGGAACGGGTACGCCGCCGTGCCGACGTTGGCGGCCTGGAACCAGGCGAAGCAGGCCGCCGACACCACGTGCGGCAGCTGCATCCCGCCGACCGCCTCGTCCATGCAGGCGGCCAGCAGCCCGGTCTCGGCGAAGACGTCGAGCGCCGCCTTGACCTGCGGGATGGTGTGCACCCGCCGACCGTCGAAGGTCGGCTCGGCCGCGTCGGCGGCCTTGTTGTGCGTGGCGAAGTGCTCCCGGGCCACCCGCTCGGAGAGGTCCAGCACGTCGTCGAAGGTCTCCCGCGAGTGCTCGGCGTAGCGGGGCCGCTCGGTCAGCCGCGGCACGTCGAGCCACTCGTAGAGCAGGAAGTCGAGATCACGGCGGGACAGCAGGGTGGACGACACAGGTCTCCTCTCGTCGTACGCGGCTGTAGGTCAGCCGCGGCGCAGCCCGGCGACCCCGTCGCGCAGGTCGTCCTGGCCGATCGGGCCGACCGGTCGGCCGCCGGTCGCCTCGGCCATCGCCTTGGCCAGCTGCACCCGGCGCAGCACCTCCCGGATGTCCGCGCCGGTCAGTCCGGGGGTGAGCGCGGCCAGCTCGCGCGGGTCGACGTCCTCGGCGAACATCCGGAACCCGGGCCGTTCGTGCCGGCGATCAGCTCGCGGATCATCTTCGCGATGATCTCGGCCCGACCGGCCTCGTCGGGCAGCGGGATCGCCACCTTGATGTCGAAGCGTCCGGACCGGGTCAGCGAGGCGTCCACCCGCTGCGGGAAGTTGGTGGTGGCCACCACGATGACGTTCGGGTTCTCCTCGATCAGGGTGTTCATTTCCTGCTTGAAGATCCCGGCGACCGCGTTGACCGGTGTACGCCGGGCCGCGCAACACCCGCGGCTCGGGGCTGTCGCCGGCGAGTTCCCGGACCACCCGGAGCACCAGCCCGACCATGGCCCGCAGGTGCGCCGGCGTGACGGTGTTCGGGTTCTCCTCGATCAGGGTGTTCATTCCTGCTTGAAGATCCCGGCGACCGCGTTGACCGGTGTACGCCGGGCCGCGCAACACCCGCGGCTCGGGGCTGTCGCCGGCGAGTTCCCGGACCACCC
>JAEVHO010000742.1 GCA_016802835.1 Micromonospora sp. ATA32
GATGCGCCGGTGACCGCGTCACCGCGGCGCAGGCCGTAGCGGCGTAGCTGGGCGGTGGGGACGTGCACGTCGCGCGGGGACGGCAGGTAGCCGTCGACCCGGACGAAGGCCCGTTCGTCGTCGATGTCGAGAACACCGCTGATCGGCGTCTCGGTGGTGCGGTCGTTGCTCATGACGGCCTTTCGGTGGATTCCCCGCCGGGGGCGCGACCGTGGTCACGGGTACGCGGAAGCGGTCCGGACGAACCGGACGCCGACGGCGAGCGCCGTCACGGCGGATGATTGGTGGATCGAAGGTTCGCACCCGGCCGGCTGTGAAGGCGGTCGTCGGGGCGGTGTGGAAAATGAAACACCCGGGCGGCGCCGTGCGCCGGCATCCGGTTCTCCCGCAGGTTATCCCGCCGCGCCCGGTAACGGCAAGGGCTCCGGTGACGGCGCCGACGGCCATGATCATTGGTGGCCACGTGGGCCGGCATTATGGTGAGGAACGGGCCGACCGGAAGGCGATAAGGTGACTGCTGCGGGGTACGAGCTGCGCCCGGTCGGCCGGGTCGAGTCGGCGCTGACCGACGCCGACGCCGCGCCGAAGCAGGGCGACGAGGGGGCGCCGGAGGCCTGGCTGGTCTTCGTGGCCGAGGCTGCCCCGGCCGCCCGCGACCTGCGGCCGGGCACCGACGTGCTGGTGCTGACTCCCACCGGGACGGCGCGAGGATCAGTTGGCCCGCGGAGGCGCGCCCCACCACCCGATGGGGAGTCGCTCGCCCCTCAAGGCGAGGATCCACAACACCCCACCGCAAACCCGGTGAACGTCAGTGGACACCGCACTAACCTCGATACCCGTGAACCGGCGACGGCGCAGGACGCTTCCCGAGCACCTTGTGGCCGCCGCCACGGCGGGTGACGGCTTCCGGGTCGCGGCGCTGTTGAGGGCCGGGGCCGACGCGGAGGGCGCGGACACCGACGGCACGACCGCGCTGTACGCCGCCTCGGTGCAGGGAGCCGCCGAGGTGGTGCGCCTGCTCCTGGCGGCCGGGGCGTCGCCCGACCGGGAGAGCGGGCACGGCGCGGAGGGCACGCCGCTGTGCGCCGCCGCCTGCTGGGGGCATACGGCGATCGTACGCGAGCTGCTGGCCCACGGCGCCGACCCGAACCTGCGTGAGGACCAGGGCAACGGCCGCTCTCCGCTCGACTGGGCGTTGGGCGGCGGTTTCCTGGAGACGGTGGACCTTCTGCGCGCGGCGGGCGCGGTCGGCCCCGAGCCGGGGTGGGTGAGGGTCTCCCACCGGCTGCGGCGCGGCGCCTCGCGCCGGTGGCGCCGACCTCGTCGGCCGTACGCGGCGGAAGAAGTCGGCGCCGCCCGGTCGAGCGGGTGGAGCCCCGCCGCGCGTCGGCGGCCCGGCCAGCGGACCGACCCTACTGACCGCGGGCGATCCAGTCGTCCAGGTGGTGGGGCCGTCGGCGCCGATGGTGGTGCGGTCGCCGTGTCCGGGGTGCACGACCGTCTCCGGGGGCAGGGTCAGCAGCCGGGTGCGGATGGATTCGATAATCGTCGGGAAGTCGCTGTACGAGCGGCCGGTGGCGCCGGTCCGCCGGCGAAGAGGGTGCGCCGGTGAAGACCACAGCCAGCTCCGGGGCGTGCAAAACGCATGCGCCCGGGCTGTGTCCCGGGGTGTGCAGGACCCGCAGCTCGGTGCCGGCCACCTCGATCGCCGACCTCGTCGGCCGTACGCGGCGGAAGAAGTCGGCGCCGCCCGGTCGAGCGGGTGGAGCCCCGCCGCGCGTCGGCGGCCCGGCCAGCGGACCGAC
>JAEVHO010000743.1 GCA_016802835.1 Micromonospora sp. ATA32
GCGTCCCGGCCACCGACCGGCTGCTCGCCGCGGTCCGGCATCGGCGGCTGCTGCTCGTGCTGGACAACTGCGAACACGTCATCGAGCCGACCGCCGGCCTGGTGGCCAGGCTGCTGCGGGACACCCCGGGGGTGACCGTGCTGGCGACCAGCCGGGAACCGCTCGGCCTCACCGGCGAACTGGTGTGGGAGGTGCCGCCGCTGCCCGTGCCGGAGGACGACCGCGACCCGGACGTGGTCCGCCGGTCCGCCGCGGCCCGGCTGTTCGCGCCCGCGCCGCCGCCCAGCAGCGCGGCTTCCGGCTGGACGACCGCACCGCGCCGGCCGTCGCGCAGCTCTGCCGCCGCCTGGACGGTCTGCCACTGGCCCTGGAACTGGCCGCGACGCGGGTCCGCGCGCTCGGCGTCGCCGGCGTGGTGGAGCGCCTCGACGACCGGTTCACGCTGCTCGCCACCCAGCAGCGGGACGTGCCGGCCCGGCAGCGCACCCTGGCCGCGGTGATCGGTTGGAGCTGGGATCTGCTCGACGACGCAGACCGCGAGGTCCTGGCCCGGCTCGCGGTGTTCAGCGACGGCTGCACCCTGGACGCGGCCGAGGCCGTCTGCGACGCCGACCTCGACGTGCTGGCCCGCCTGGTCGACCGGTCCCTGGTGGTCATGGACGACACCGGCGCCGGACCGCGCTACCGGCTGCTCGAGTCGGTCGCCGCGTTCTGCCTCGACCGTCTCGAGACCGACCGGCCGGGAGATGCGGAACCGGCCCGGGCCCGGCACGCCGCGTACTTCACCGGCCTGGCCGAACGCGCCGACCCCGAGCTGCGCGGACCAGGCCAGGCCGAGTGGCTGACCCGACTGGACACCGAGGACGCCAACCTGCGGTCGGCGCTCACGCACGGCGGCGGGCTACGCCTGGCCAACGCGCTGACCTGGTACTGGTTCCTGCGCGGCCGGTTCACCGAGGCCCGGCGCGCGCTGACGCTCGACGGCGACGTGTCCGCACGGTCCCGGGCCGATGCCTGGCGGGTGGGGTTCGCGCTGCTGCAGGGCGAACCGGTGGAAACCACCGACATCCGCGCGTACGACGACAGCCGCGGCACCTGGTTCGTCGCCGCGGCGCTGATCGACCGCAGCGAACTGACCCTGGCGGCCGAACTGCTGTCCGCCGCCGGAAAGACCGCCGACCGGTGGACCGAGGCGGCCGTGCTGAGCAGCCGGGCCAAACTGGCGCACGCCGGCGGCGACCTGGCCGCCCTCGAACGGGACGGCACCCGCTGCGCGGAGATCTTCGCCGAGCTGGGTGACCGCTGGGGCAGGCTGCAGGCCACCGACTGGGTGGGTGGCCTGGCCGAGCTGACCGGGGAGTACGACCGGGCCGCCGCCCTGCACCGCGCCGGCCTGGGCTGGGCCGAGGAGTTGTCGCTGTGGCCCGAGGTGAGCAGCAAACTGTCCTGGCTGGCCTGGCTCGCGGTGCAGACCCGCGACTACGTGCAGGCCCGGGAGCTGGGAGAGCAGGCGTACCAGCTGGCGGCGGAGCAGGACTCGGCGAGCGGTGTGGTGTTCGCCGAGTTGTGTCTTGGCGTCGCCGCCCGCCGGGACGGCAAACTCGACGTCGCCACCACCCACCTGCAGCACCTGGTGGAGCTGGCCCGCCGGGACGCGCAGCCGGCGCTGTTCCTGCCGATGGTGCTGGCGAGCTGGGGTACGCGGCCGAACAGGGCGGCGACCCGGCGACCGGGCTGGCCCGGCGTCGAGGCGTTCGACGCGGCGCAGGCGATGGGTGCCCCGCGCGATGCGTCGGCGCCC
>JAEVHO010000744.1 GCA_016802835.1 Micromonospora sp. ATA32
CAGGATCCACCCCGACCTGGCCTGGTCGTACAGCTTCCCGCCCGGGCAACTTCTGCCGATTGCCGGACTGATCGCCTTCTACAACGAAAAAGTTGACCTGCTGAGCTGAGCAGGGCCGCCGGACTACCCTGTACCTCGGCGGACCCGTTGAGCAGGGCAGGGCGAGGTTGACCGGAGCGGCCGTATGCTCGGGTGGACGCGCTGCGCTCCACCCGCAACGTGCGGGTGGAGTTCGACGGGGGTCGTCCTCGCCGAGTCGGCCTCGCCGGTACTGGTCTTCGAGACCGGCCTGCCGACCCGCTACTACCTCAACCGGACCGACGTGAACTTCCGGCGGCTCGTGCCGTCGGGGACAACCACCTCCTGCCCGTACAAGGGCCGCACCAGCGGCTACTGGTCGGTACGAGTCAATGACAGGATCCACCCCGACCTGGCCTGGTCGTACAGCTTCCCGCCCGGGCAACTTCTGCCGATTGCCGGACTGATCGCCTTCTACAACGAAAAAGTTGACCTCATGGTCGACGGGCAGCGACTCGCCCAACCAAGGACCCATTTCTCCTAGCCAGCGCCGCGGTGGCACACGTTTTCGTTGCCGTGGGCAGCGTCGGCTCTTCCGCCAGCGCGGCGGATCGTGACATATCGTGGTCAAGGCCGCCCGGCTCACAGGGCCGGTGGCGACTCGGCGCCGATCGCGTGGCGCAGCGCGGCACGTATCCGTTCAACGCTGGGTAGATCCAGCCGGCACGCGGCCGGTCCGTCGCCGGTTCCCCCATCACGTCCACGTCGTCGATCAGGACCGTCGGGGACGGGTATTCCCCGACGAATTCGGTGACCACCACGAGGCCGAGGTCGGCCAGCGCCGCGTGCGGCGTCTGCCGCACTTGGGCGACGTGCGGGCAATCCGGGACGGAACGAAGCTCAGCTTCACCCCACCAGTCTGAACCTGTGCTCGGCTCAGCGCGGGCCCGGCCCGGATACCGGTTAGGTAGCGCCGCCCACCGCCGTCACGGCTGGCCCTATCGATAGCGGTCTTCCGACGCCCGCCGTCACAGCCCGATAGCAGCGGCGGATGGACTCGTTGAAGGACATGGAGAGTAGTAAGCCCGGGTTGGCCCGGGGCCATGGCACCTTCTCTCTGAACGGTCGGGTCAGGAGATAGATCACCGGGTGCTCGGCGGAGCGGAGCTAGCACGCGACGAGCTCCAGCACCTCTACCGATGTCGAAGTGGGACAAAGCGGAGGTATGCCGGCCTAGTGCTGGTTACGCTGGCGCAGGAGGTGAGCCATAATGTTGACCGACGCACCGGTGCAGGCGGCCATTCCAGCGAGCGACATGGAACGGGCCAAGGGCTTCTATCGCGACACCCTGGGCCTGAATATCTCCCGGGAGACCGAGGACGCCGTCCATTTCGAGTCCGGTGGAACACAGTTATTCATCTATCCCACCTCAAGCCGGGCGGGCCCCCCCACACGTTGGCGGCCTGGTTAGTCGCCGACCTCGACGCCGAGATGGCGGACCTCCGGGGGGCGCGGCGTGACGTTCGAAGAGTACGACCTCCCTGGTCTCAAGACCGCCAACGGCGTCGCAGAGTTCGCGACGATGCGCGGCGCCTGGTTCAAGGACAGCGAAGGCAACACTCTCGGCGTGAGCCAGCCACGCGAAGGGTAATCCGTAAGTCGACACCCGCTCAGCTTGTCGTTTAACCTGTCCGTTCCCGCATCGCGGTGACGGACAGGTCTCTTTTGACGGTCTTGCCCACGTCGTGGCTGGGTGCCGGGTGGCGGTTCTTGGAGCCGGGT
>JAEVHO010000745.1 GCA_016802835.1 Micromonospora sp. ATA32
CTGACGGTCAATAGCTGAACCTCGTCAGCGTCAGCGGCCGGCCTGACGTGATCGTTAAGTAGCCGTCCAACTGGTTCACCCGGCGGGCCGCACTGGGGCAGACTGGGGCAATGCCCCCCGCCGACCCGCCCGCTCCGCCTGCCCACCGCCGTCGTATCCAGGCACTCGTCGCGGTGGTCGCCGCGCTCGCCGTTGCGGTCGTGGTCGGCGCCTGGTCGCTGCGGGAACGGGTTGTGGGGGACGGCGGTGCACCGAAGCGGGGTGGCGTGGCCGCCTTTGGTGCGGGGCCCGGCGCGCCGTGGCGGGCGGAACCCCCCTCTGCGCCGGCCGGGCGGCTCGGGCGCCCCGTGAGCTGCGGGGCATGTGGATCACGACGGTGAACAACATCGACTGGCCGAGCCGGCGTGGGCTGCCGGCCGAGACGGTGCGTGCGGAGTTCCGGGGCTGGTTGGACCTGGCCGTGCGGCGCAACCACAACGCGGTCTTCGTGCACGTGCGGCCGAGCGGGGACGCGCTCTGGCCGTCCAGGTACGCGCCGTGGTCGGAGTGGTTGACCGGGCGCCGCGACGGCCGTGACCCGGGCTGGGACCCGATGGAGTTCATGGTTGCCGAGGCGCACGCCCGCAACCTGGAGTTCCACGCCTGGTTCAACCCGTACCGAGGCGGGCAGCCGGCCGCGGTGGGCGGGCCTGGCCCGAGGCTGGACCTGCTTGCGCCGACACACCCGCTGCGGCGGCACCGCGACTGGGTGGTGACCTATCCCAGCGCCGACCGGCCCGGCAGCCGCCTCTACTTCAACCCGGGCATCCCCGAGGCGCGCACATTCGTCGAGGACTCGATGCTGGAGGCGGTCCAGCGGTACGACGTCGACGGGGTGCACTTCGACGACTTCTTCTACCCGTACCCGGAGGCCGGGCAGGACTTTCCCGACGGCGCGGCGTTCGCCCGGTACGGCCGGCGGTTCGCGGACAAGCACGCCTGGCGCCGGGACAACGTGAACACGCTGGTCCGCGAGATGAGCGAGCGGATCAAGGCGATCAAGCCGTGGGTGAAGTTCGGCATCAGCCCGTTCGGCATCTGGCGCAACAAGCGCACCGACCCGGCCGGCTCTGCGACAGCCGGGTTGCAGAGCTACGACGACATCTACGCCGACACCCGGCTCTGGGTACGGGAGCAGTGGCTGGACTACGTGGTGCCGCAGCTGTACTGGCATATCGGGTTCGACAAGGCGGACTACGCCAAGCTGCTGCCGTGGTGGGCGGCCACGGTGAAGGGCACCCGGGTGCAGCTCTACATCGGCCAAGCCGACTACCGGGTAGGCGAGCGCGGCGCCTGGCTCGACCCGGCCGAGCTGGACCGCCAGCTCGCCCTCAATCGGAGGTACGGGGTGAGCGGGAGCGTGCACTTCAGCGCCAGGCAGGTGCGCGCCGACAAGCTCGGGGCGGTCAGCCGCTACAGCGCGACGCACTACGCCGTCCCGGCGCTGGTGCCCGCGATGGCGCAGCTACCGGCGGCGCCGCCGGCCGCACCGGCGGTCACCGGCGCGCGGCGTGAGGACGCCGGCGCAGTGGTGCTGACCTGGCGCGGGGACGGCGCCGCGAGCTTCGCCGTCTACCGGGTGGACGGCAACGCGGCCCGGCTCGTCGGCACCGCCCGGGGCGCCGGCTGGGTCGACCGCGGAGCCCCGGCCGACCGCCCGCTCTCCTATTGCGTGTCCGGACTGGACCGCAGCGGGAACGAGGGCCGACTCAGTGCGCCGATGCCCGTCGCCGCGCAGTAAGAC
>JAEVHO010000746.1 GCA_016802835.1 Micromonospora sp. ATA32
CAGTTCGTGGTCAACGACGGGGATGATGTTCATCGCCTTCCCGAGGTGACGACGCAGGCTTGACTAGTTCGTGGACTAGCCTGTTGACCCGTTCTCGGAGCGCCAACTCCGGCGCGCGGGGCAGGTCGGACAGGGCCGGAGGCAGGTGGTTGGGCAGTGCCAGACCGGGCACCACGTCCACCATGCCCAGCAGGGAACGGCACCGCAGCCACAGTCCTTGCAGCTCGTCGTATGCGGCTGCGGCGTGCGACCGTCGGTCGGGGTGAAGACGTGGATGACCAGTTCGTGGTCAACGACGGGGATGATGTTCATCGCCTTCCCGAGGTGACGACGCAGGCTTGACTAGTTCGTGGACTAGCCTGTTGACCCGTTCTCGGACGGGCGCGGGCGGCGGGCCCACCGGGGTGGTACCCAGCCGGGTGGCACGGAGCGGCCCGAGGAGCTCCAGTTCGATCGTCACGGCGGCGAGAGCGTCCGGGTCGCCCGCTGCCACCGCATGCCCTAGCGCGTCGACGAGGCGGTCGACCCGGTCCCACCGCGCCGCTGCTAATTCCCACTCGGCTAGGTCGTTGAGGATAGCCGAGTGCGTCCTCGACGTCCTCTGCCGACAGTCGCCGAGTACCGCCGTCGTAGAGGGCTGCTGCCATAACGCAGAGCGTAGTCTCGCCGGCCTACCGGAGTTGGCGGCGCACTCAACCGAAAGCGGTGTCCTGTCGGCAGAAGGCACCCAGCCGGTGCTCCGACCTGACCGCCGGCACCAGCTACGCAGCAGACGCGGACGTCAGCACCTCGACGAACCGCCGGGACGATCTTCGCGTACTTCGGTGAGCTAGCAGACGACGTCGATGACTAGGTCCTGCGGGCGTACGTTCTGGCTCACCCGGGTCAGCTGCTGGAACGGGAGGCGACCAGAGTTCGCGCCTCACTGCTGCAAGAGAGGCCACAGCACACGACGCAGCGGACAGGCCCCCGCCTGGATGCCGAGCGATGACCTACTTAAGTCGAATGACAGCGACGGGGCTGTCGGCACCGAGCGGCCGGTCTCCACTTGGCGCCTCAGAGCGCTGACCGAGTGATGGCAACCGACCCATCGCTGGGCTAGGTCGGACTGATCCATGCCAGCTCATCAGCCGGATCTGCGTAACCCAAGTTCTGGTGTGGCCTGCGGCGCGCATCGCGTGGATCATCCGGCTCGGATAGGCTGTGCCGCCGGCCTTCCATACCACATGGTCCGCGAGGAGCGGAGAGATGTACCGACCCGTCAAGGACCTGGAGCAGGAGCGTGCTTCCGTCGCGGTTCGCGAGCTGTTGGTCGCTGTCGCGGCGGCCCCTCAGGAACCGAACGATGAGATGCTAGCCGTGGTGGACGCGATGACGCCGTGGCTAATCCAGCTCGAGCGCTGGCCGGAGCTGGCGGAGGCGTCGCTCGCCGGGGTGGCCTTCGCCGGAGCGCAACGAGGCCGTTCCGCGCTGCGGATGCTGCTCCACTATGGCATTGCTGTGCAGCACATGAGAGACAACGAGCGCGCAGCACAGGTGTTCACCACCGTCGCGCAGACTGCCGCAGATGTGGGCGAGGACCTAATCCGGGCCAAGGCGCTGGCGCACCTCGGACTGGCGTTCTGTGACCTACATGAGCCCGAGCAGGCTGTCGACCGCTTGCAACGCGCGGCGTCGATCTATCGCGCAGCACAGGTGTTCACCACCGTCGCGCAGACTGCCGCAGATGTGGGCGAGGACCTAATCCGGGCCAAGGCGCTGGCGCACCTCGGACTGGCGTTC
>JAEVHO010000747.1 GCA_016802835.1 Micromonospora sp. ATA32
GAACTCGACGGCGAGGCGTTGTTTGACTCGTTTGACGGCGGCCTTGCTGGGTTTGATGAGTAGCTTGCCGTGGTGACGGCGGGCGGTGAATCCCAAAAAAGTCGAAGCCGTCATCGAGGTGGACGATCTTCGTCTTGTCCTCGTTGAAGGTCAGACCCCTGGGCGCCAGCCCACGGCCGTTTCAAGATCATGTGGTGAGTTGGAGGATGGTGAAGGGTCGGTGCATGTAGCGGTTGGCCCAGCGGGTGGCTTCGGTGATGTCGCGGCGTCCGGCCAGGCGTAACGCGCCGATGGCGAGGTTGCGCAGGGTGGCCATGATGCGGGGGCCGGAGCGGGTGCGAGTGGTGGAGGTGTCTTCGCGGTAGAGGGTGTCGCGGAGCCAGTGCAGGGACTCGACGCCCCAGTGGTCTTGGGCGTAGGCGGCGAGGTCGGGGGGGCCGGCGAGGTGCGCCGGTAGGTTCGTGACGCCGAGCGCGGCGGCGGCGCTGGGATGCTCGCCGCGCAGGTCGGTGACGTAGCGTTCGATGAGGTAGACCTGCTCGGCGTGGGGGAACGGCAGGTTCGCGGGGGCGGGCAGCACGCGAATGGTGCGTCGGGTGATCCGGGCGTGGCCGGTGTCGGTGCGGGTGTGCCCGATCGGGGTCTGCGCCCAGGGCAGGGCGTTGACCGCCTGGTAGAGGGCTTGCCGGTTCTCCTTGGCGGGCAACATGTAGAACGCGCCGCGGGCGTGGATGTGGGTCGCGGTGGCCTTGACGGTGTGCAGGGCGTCGGCGGTGACGACCGCCCCGCGCAGGTCGGGGATCTGGTCGAGGACCTCGGTGGCGTGCGGGACCTCGTTGGACTTGCTGTCGATTTGGCCTTGCGCGGCGACGACGGTGACGTCGCCGGGCCGGCCGACCAGCGCCGCGAGGAGATGCACCTGTGTGCCGTCGGCGTCGGTGGCCCCACGGACCACCTTGCCGTCGAGGCGTACCTGCACCAACCCCGACTGCTCACTGTCGTCCTGCCCACCCTCACAGTCGCTGGTGGAACTGGTCTGGGTGGTGGACCCGGTGTCCATGGTGTCGTCGACGAGTCGGGCCATCAGCCACGTCCCGATCGCGGAGTCGAACGCCTGGGCGTCGGTGTCGGTGACGACCCGCCAGATCGTCGCTTTCGATGGCGGCCCGATCGCGGGTCGGCGAGCCTGCCCGCGCTCGTAGAGCTGTCGCCGCAGCGGCTCGGGTACGTCGGTGACCCAGCCGGCGATCGCGGTGTAGCCGCGCATCCCGGCCACGACCGCCGCCGCGGCCAGCGCGAGGACCACCGCGACCGGGTGATCACGGCCCTGATCGGAGCGTCCGTCGGACACGGCGGCGAACAGCTCCAGCAGCCCGCCACCGCCGCCCTCGGCGGGTAGACACACCTGCGACGGCTGGGTCGGCGTGTCGAGGATGCTGATGGCAGACTGGTCCACAACGAAGCTCCGGCGATGATGAGGCTCTGTGAGAGGACCCCTGTCATACCGGGGCTTCGTTCCTGTCACCCCGGCGACACACCACAATCGAGCAGACCGCGACAGACATCACTACCAACGGTCAACCCAAGACCGTTGATCTTGAAACGGCCGTGGGCGCCAGCCACGCGGCAAGCCTCGCTTTGACATCTTCGGCCTGCTGCCTGGAATGGCAGAGAGCGACCATGTCGTCGGCGTATCTGATCAGCGAAGGGGAGCCACGTTTCGTTCGCCGCTCATCGCTGCGTTCTTTGCGGACTCCTGCCGCCTCTTCCAGCCCATGCA
>JAEVHO010000748.1 GCA_016802835.1 Micromonospora sp. ATA32
AGGGCTCGCAGATGATTAACCCGTAGTCTTCGTGAATGGCCCTCGGTTTTGTGGTATGAGCACAGTGGACGAACGGCAAGCGGTGCTGGCGGCAAAGTTTGAGGCGATCGTTTCGCATCTAGATGAGCGTCAGCGGCGTCTGCTGTTCGGCGCGGAGGCGCGCTCGATCGGCCATGGCGGGATCCGGATGGTCGCGCGGGCGGCCGGGGTTCGTGAGGCGACCGTGTCGTTGGGTGTCAGCGAGCTTGACTCGGGGCGGGCCCCGCTGGGTCGGGTGCGTCGGCCTGGTGGGGGTCGTAGGCGTGTGGTGGACGTCGATCCGGGACTGCGGGCCGCGTTGCTGGCGCTAGTGGAGCCGGATATGCGTGGGGATCCGATGTCGCCGTTGCGGTGGACGACGAAGTCGACCCGCAACCTTGCCTCCGAGTTGACTCGCCAAGGTCATCGGGTGTCGGCGGACACGGTCGGTGACGTGCTGCGCTCCGAGGGTTTCAGCCTGCAGGGCAACGCGAAGACCCTGGAAGGTCGTCAGCATCCCGATCGGGACGCGCAGTTCCGCTACATCAACGAACAGGCACGCGTGTTCCGGGACGCTGGCGACCCGGTGATCAGCGTGGACTGCAAGAAGAAGGAAATCATCGGGCAGTTCAAGAACGCCGGCCGGACATGGTCGCCGAAAGGTGACCCGGTCAAGGTCGGCACCCATGACTTCCCGGACAAGGATCTCGGTAAAGCGGTGCCGTACGGGATCTACGACCTGGCCGCGAACACCGGCTGGGTCAACGTCGGCACCGACCATGACACCGCCGGGTTCGCGGTGGAGTCCATCCGCCGCTGGTGGACCGGTGCCGGCCAGGCCGGCTACCCGCAGGCGCAACGGCTGCTGATCACCGCGGACGCGGGCGGTTCCAACAGCTACCGCACCCGGGCGTGGAAGGCCGAACTGGCGGCCCTGGCCACCGAAATCGGGCTGGCCATCACCGTCTGCCACCTGCCACCTGGGACCTCGAAGTGGAACAAGATAGAGCACCGGCTGTTCTGTCACATCACGATGAACTGGCGCGGTCAACCGTTGACCAGCCACGAGGTCATCCTGGAGAGCATCGCCGCGACCACCACCGGCACCGGCCTACGGGTGCACGCCGAACTCGACACCCGCAGCTACCCCATCGGGATCGAGGTCAGCGAGGAAACCATGGCCACGTTGGACATCACCCGCCACGATTTCCACGGCGACTGGAACTACACACTGAACCCATCCACCGCGTCTGGCCCCCGACCCGACCGCGGCGACATGCCCTCACAGCCCGCACCGCGGTATCTGACCGGCCCGGACCGCCACACGCTGTCCCATCCCGCCTTGACCGGCATGCCCCGTCAACAGCTCGAAGACCTCACCACCGAACTCGCCGCAGCCCAGACAGCCCAGCGTGAACAGCAACGTCACATCCGGCGCGGCTCAGAACGCCGCCGCGCCCCCGGAGCCGGCCCACCACCCAAACTCACGCCAGCCGACCGCGTTCTGGCAACCGTTCTCTACCTCCGCCGATCCTTCCCGCAACCACTCCTCGCCCAGCTGTTCGGAGTCCACCGAAGCCAGATCACCCGCGCCATCGCCGAAACCCAGAAACTCCTCGACCACCACGACCACACGGCCATTGCCTCGACAGCACGGTTCCACACGCCCACCGACATCGTCAGCTTCATCGCCAACGCAGAAGCCATCAAGATCAAACCAGCGAGTTAATCATCTGCGAGCCCT
>JAEVHO010000749.1 GCA_016802835.1 Micromonospora sp. ATA32
GGCGGTCGTCGCGTCCCCGACCGGCAGGGCGCCGGAGGCACCCACCCCGGGCCGGTGTCCGCCGCCCCGGGGCCGGTGCTCGCGGCGGCACCGGCGACCGGCGCGGGACCGGCGGCGTCCGCCCCGGGCAACGTCCAGCGGGGCCGGGGCAGGCCCGGAAGGCTCAGCTCGGTGGCGTTCCGCGCATCGAGGGCGGCGTCGGCCAGCTCCGCCGCGCTGCGGTGGCGGTCGCCGGGGTGCTTGGCCAGGGCCCGGGCGACCAGCGCGACCACCGCCGGCGGGGTGCCGAGCGGCAGCGGGGCAGGCTCCTCCTGCACGTGCCGCAGCGCCACCTGCAACGGGTCGTCGCCGACGAAGGGCGGCTGCCCGGTGAGGCAGTAGTACGCGACCGCGCCCAGCGCGTACACGTCGGTCGCCGGCGAGACCGGCTGGCCGGCCGCCTGCTCGGGGGACATGTAGGAGGCCGTGCCGAGCACCATGTGGGCGGCGGTGATCCCGGCCAGGGTGCTCGACCGGGCGATGCCGAAGTCGACCAGCACCACCGAGCCGTCCCGCTTCACCAGCAGGTTGGCCGGCTTCACGTCCCGGTGCACGATGCCGGCGGCGTGCGCGGCGTGCAGCGCCTGCGCGGCCTGCCCCACCACGGACATGGTCGAGGCGGCGTCGAGGCGCCCCGCCCGGCGGACCCGGGCACCCAGTGGCTCGCCGTCGACGAACTCCATCACCAGGTAGCTCACCTGGCTGCCGTCGGCGACCGTCGCCTGGCCGAAGTCGTGCACGGCGACGATGCCGGGATGCCGCAGGCCGGCCATCATCCGGGCCTCGGCGTGGAACCGGGTGGTGAACTCCGGGTCGTCGACCAGCGACGGCAGCAGCACCTTCACCGCCACCTCGCGGTCGAGCAGCGTGTCGGTGCACCGCCAGACGGCCCCCATGCCACCGGTCGCGACCCGTTCGGCCAACCGGTAACGGCCGTTGAGCACCACTCCGTGAGTCAGCACCGCGTCACCGTACCGGCCGCCCGCGACACCGTCGGCGGGCCCTCCGACCCGTACCGCCGGCGCTGGGGCAAGCGAGGGCCGGGCCGTTGCCGGCGCGGCCGACTACGCTTGCGGGGGTTCGTCCCAGGGGGACTTCAGCGGCGAGGGGAGACGCGGCATGGCGTGGAGCTGGCGGTACGAGGGCACGAGCGGCGGGTCGGTCGAGGGACCGACGGAGACGTTCGGCAGCCAGGCGGACGCCGAGTCGTGGATCGGCCAGACCTGGCGGGAGCTCGCGGCGTCCGGCGTCACCTCCGTCGCGCTCGTCGAGGACGACCGGGTGGAGTACCGGATGAGCCTGCTGCCCACGGCGGAGTGATGGGGTACGACCGCCTCGGCGGTGAGCCGCTGGTGCTCGGCGTGCCCCGGGCGGCCTTCCGGCCCAGCCCGGTGTTCCTGGCGCTGGTCGCGCTCTTCGTGACCAGCGGGGTGCTGACCTGGCACCGGTACGGCAGCGTCCGGTTCGACGTGTTCCTCTTCGTCGTCTCGGGCTGGCTGGTCTCGCTGTGCCTGCACGAGTACGCGCACGCGGTGGTGGCCTTCCGGGCCGGCGACCGCAGCGTCGCGCACCGGGGCTACCTCACCCTCAACCCGTTCAAGTACACCCACCCGCTGCTCTCCATCGCGCTGCCGGTGCTGGTGGTGCTGCTCGGCGGCATCGGCCTGCCCGGCGGCGCGGTCTGGGTGGACCGGCACGCCATCCCCGG
>JAEVHO010000750.1 GCA_016802835.1 Micromonospora sp. ATA32
ACCCGACCCAGACCAGCGCCTTGTCCCGGACCGCCTGCTGCAGCACGGCCAGGGCGTCGCTGTGGCTGTTTGCCGCCACCGGCCCGGTCCGCGCGGCACCACCCCGGACCACCGCCCGGGCCCGTCGGGCGGCCCGCGCCGCAGCCTCGCCGCGGTGATCCGGTGCAGCGCGAACGTGTGCAGCATTTCCGTCCGATCGTCCTCGGCGCGCAGGTAGCCCGCGCCGATCGAGACCGGCCGGACCAGCCGGGACGCGGTCGCCCCGTGCGCGTCGACGTACCCGACCCAGACCAGCGCCTTGTCCCGGACCGCCTGCTGCAGCACGGCCAGGGCGTCGCTGTGGCTGTTTGCCGCCACCGGCCCGGTCCGCGCGGCACACCCCGGACCACCGCCGGGGCCCGTCGGGCGGCCCGCGCCGCAGCCTCGCCGCGCCGGATCTGCTCCACCACGCCGAGCAGGCGCGGCATCGGCAGTCGCGGTGTCGCGAGCGGGTCGAGCGTCCGGGAGGACACCGACACCCGGGCCGGCGCCCGGCGGGTCCTCGGCCGGGAGAGCACGGCCGCGCCGCTGGCGTCCTCCGGCACCGGGGCGTACCCGGCGTCGCGCAGCGCCATCAGCATCCGCTGCACCTGGTACGGGGTGGAGAGCACCGTCGGCGCGAGCCGGCGGAACGCCAACGGCTCCAACCGCCGGTCCGCGAGCACCTCGGTGAGCAGCGCCTCGTCGTCGCTGCGGACGTACCCGCCGGCGGAGCGACCCGCAGCCCGCCGTGCTTGCGGGCCACGTCGTCCACCAGGTAGGTCAGGCCCTGCGGCACCGGGGTGCGGGACCGGCGCCGGAACAGGGCGTGCAGGTCGTCGGCCGAGTAACCGGCGTCCAGCGCGCGGCGCACGCTCGCCGTGGTGACCCGGTGCACGCTGGCGCCGCCGGCGACTCGTGCTCGGCCACCACCTCCAGCTCGCCGGCGAGGGCCGGGTCGGGCGGTCCCGGCACCACCACGCTCAGGTCGGCCTGCACCAGGAAGTGGTCGACCGGGGCGGGGAGCAGGGCGTCCAGCGCCCGCACCGTGCTGGACGGGTCGCCGCTCTCGGTGTCCGACCGCAGCCCGAGCGGGTCGTCCGCGCCCCGCTCGTCGGCCTCGGTGACGTCGGCCAGCAGCAGCCGCCCGTACGAGGTGAGCGCGCCGAGCCCGGTGACGCCGAGCTGGGCCGCCTCGGCGAGCACCTCACGGTGTGCGTTCTCCCGTCCCCGGCTGCGCCGGGGCGCCCGCCAGTCGAGCAGCTCCAGCACCTCCTCCGGGGTCGGCGCGGTCGCCGGTTCCAGGTCGGCGAGCACCCCGAGCACCGCCCGCCGGGCGGCCGGCGCCCCGGCGCGTTCCGCCTCCGCCGAGTGCACGGTGATCGGCCGGTTCCGATCGTCGCGCTGACCGATCAGGCCGACCTGTCGGGTCATGGTCAGCCAGGCCCGGGCCAGCTGCTCCCAGCGTTGCGCCAGTGACCCCGCCCGCCACACCTCGTACCCGCCGGTGGGCAGCACCTGCTGGTCGGCGCCGTACCGGCTGGTGGTGGCGCCGGCAAGCTCCACCTCGCCGCTCAACCCCGCCGCGTACGCCACCTCGAGCAGCAGCGCGGTGGTCGGCTCGTCCAGCCCGACGGCGCGAGCCAGCCGCCGCTGCTCGCGTACCCCCGATGCCGCCCGGAGCGCAGCACCGGCGCCGGCTCGGCGGCGAGGGCCTCCAGCAGC
>JAEVHO010000751.1 GCA_016802835.1 Micromonospora sp. ATA32
CGACACCCGGCTGGCCAGCGCGCCGAGCGCCGCTGCGGCCGGTACGGCCAGCAGGTGGGCCCAGAGGCCGAGGACGACCCCGGCCGGCACCGACCAGTCCCCCGGCCCGACCGGGCCGCTCACCCCGCCGACCAGCCAGGGAAAGACCAGCGCCACGGCGACCGTGCCGAGCGCCGCCACGCCGGCGGCCAACAGCCCGGCCCACCGCTCTCGGCGGGCGCCGACCACCACCCGGGCCAGCCGGCGCTGCACGTCCGGCTCGACGTCCAGCAGGAAGCCCGCCTCGGCGGAGTCGACGGTCCGGCCGGGTGCGGCGACCGGCGCCTCGGGGCGTACCCGGAGGAAGTGGTGTCCCTCGGCGCGCAGCCGGGCGACGGTGCCGGTGACCTGCGCGGCGGGTACCGCCAGCTCGACCAGCGCGATCGCAGTCGGCCACGGCCCGGCCGGCCTCAACCGGTGACAGCCCGGCGACCCGCCCCATCGCGGTGAGGTAGTGACCGACGGTCAACGGCTGGTCGGACGGAAGCCGCTCCGGCACCCAGCCGACGTGCCAGGGACGGTCGTGGATACTCCCCCGGGTCGGCCGCAGCACTCCTGCCATGGTCAAACGAAACGGAGCGCCGCCACAACCGTGGCGACGCCCCGTCCGGGTGTCGTGCTCAGGCCTCGGCCGAGCCCTCCTGCAGGTTCTTCACCACGTTCGGGTCAACCGGTACGCCCGGGCCCATGGTGGTGGTGAGGACGACCTTCCTGAGGTACTTGCCCTTGGCGGAGGACGGCTTGGCCCGCAGCACCTCGTCGAGGACAGCAGCGTAGTTGTCGATCAGCTGCGTGTCGGAGAACGAGGACTTGCCGATGATCAGGTGCAGGTTCGAGTGCTTGTCCACCCGGAAGGTGATCTTACCGCCCTTGATGTCCGCGACGGCCTTGGTGACGTCCATGGTCACCGTGCCCGTCTTCGGGTTCGGCATCAGGCCGCGCGGGCCCAGGATCCGCGCGATCCGGCCGATCTTGGCCATCTGGTCCGGGGTGGCGATCGCCGCGTCGAAGTCGAGCCAACCGCCCTGGATCCGGGCGACCAGCTCGTCGGTGCCCACCTCGTCCGCACCCGCAGCGGCGGCCTCTTCGGCCTTCGCGCCGGCGGCGAAGACGATCACGCGGGCGGTCTTACCGGTGCCGTGCGGCAGGTTGACCGTGCCGCGGACCATCTGGTCCGCCTTGCGGGGGTCGACGCCGAGGCGCATGGCGACCTCGACCGTGGCGTCGAACTTGACGTTGGTGGTGTCCTTGGCGATCTTGACGGCCTCGGCCGGGGTGTAGAGCTTCGACCGGTCGATGAGCTCGGCGGCCTTGCGGTAGCTCTTGCTGTGCTGCATTTCGTCTTACTCCTGTGGTCTCTGGCGGGCCGCGTCACCGCGCGCCCTCCCACTATCTGGTCTGGTTCAGGCCGACGTCAGTCGTTGACGGTGATGCCCATCGACCGGGCGGTGCCGGCGATGATCTTCTCAGCCTGGTCGAGGTCGTTGGCGTTGAGGTCGACCATCTTCTTCTCGGCGATCTCACGCAGCTGGGCGCGGGTGACCGAGCCGACCTTCTGGCTCTGCGGCACGCCGGAACCCTTCTCGACGCCGGCGGCTTGATCAGCAGCCGGGCGGCGGGCGGGGTCTTCAGCACGAAGGTGAAGGACCGGTCCTCGTACACGCTGATCTCCGCGGGGACGATGTCGCCCCGCTG
>JAEVHO010000752.1 GCA_016802835.1 Micromonospora sp. ATA32
CCCACACCACGGGCACCTCGCTGGCGGCCCACTTCACTCGGCGGGAGGCCGCGCGGAAAAGGACCCCCACGGGCACCTCGCCGCGCGGCCCACCCAACCGAGTTCGGCAAGGACCACTTCGGCCTGGACCAGTGCCAGGCCCGCCTCTATACCGCGATCGCCCGACACACCGTGCTGGTCATGGCCGCCCTCGCCGTCTGCGCGGTCACCGCCGCCGACCTGAAAGACCGTACCGACAGCCAAGCGGCGCCACCGAGCACACCCGACCAGCCACCACCGCCCGAGCCCGGACTGATCCCGCTGACCGTGCACGAGGTCAAACGGCTACTCGCCGACGCCCTCCACCATCCGACACCTCCCGGCCACGCCACCCGCTGGCTCACCTGGCGACGCCGTCACCAGGCTCGCGCCCGCTGGTTCCACCAACGCACACGACTGAACCGCGACTACGCCCTGGTCAGATAGCAATTGGCGGCTGCCGTACTAGTTCGTCCGTGATCCCTGCTTGCGAGATCGTCGAAATGCGCCACCGGCGCCGCGGTGATCCGGTCGCGGATCACCGGTAGAACCGTGTCGATGACACCCAGGGCGGTGCGTTTCACCCAGCACGCCACGGTGCCCGCGCTGACCGGCGCGGCGAACACCTCGGCCAGGGTCTGCGCGGTGCGCCCGATCGACAGGAACTGCCCGTGCAGCAGGTATACCCCCAACGCGGCGATCCGCGGCCTGTACGCCACCGGCGCGCTCGCCTGCGCAGGTACGCCGGCCTGGGTGTGGTGCCCACATGAGCAGGCAACGGTGATGATCTCGTGCTGGGTCACGACCAGTCTCGGCTCGGGAATGTCGAACACCTGCCGGATCAGTGCCCCCACCTGCGTCGCGTCGTCACCCAGACCGGCACCGCAACCGGCACACGCAGCCGGGACATGCCGCACCGTGACGTCCGGCACGGCGACGCGTTCCAAGGTCGACCCGGGCTGCCCCGGCGGGCGTCCCGGTCCCCGGCCGGTCTTCTTCCGCAGCGACTTCGGCGCGGGTTTGACCAGGCCATCCGACGAGGGCGGCTTCGACGAGTTCCTCGACGACATACCCAGCCGGGCCTCCAACTCGGCGATCCGACCGAGGGCCTGCTCCAACCGGGCCGCCAACACCGCGTTCAACGCCAGCAACTCGTCATACGACGGCAGCGGCGACTCGGCGGACACGATCCGCCAATCTACCAGCCTCCACCATGGACACCTCTTGCGCCCAACGACCTATCCAGTCACCATCCTTCCAGCCCGCCACCAGGGCAAGCCATCTCAGATGTCACCTATGGGTGTAGCAGACCCGACTCCGATACAGTGCCGGTCATGGTGTGCGATGGCTAGCATCAGAGGCCGCTTTGAGTATCCCGATGGGCTGACTCCAGGAATGTCCAAAGTGGCTGGATCTCACCAGAATCTGTATAATAGCGACGGGAAGCTCGTCGACCACGGAACGTTCATTCCGGACGGGGGCAGCGCCGGGCTGGCAGGTCCGGAGAAGGAGTCCTCGGAGTTCAAGGATCTGGTCAAGGCTCTGGCTCTGGAAGCCACCATGAGGGCTGCCGTGGCGGCCGCGCCGCACGTCGAGAGGTGGTTGGTTCAGCAGCAGGGCTATTGCGTAGTCGGGTTGCCCCTGGTCATGGTCGGGTTGCTGGTGGTCACGGCGTCGATCAGGTCGTGTGGGCGGTGGTTGGCGCGTCGGGTG
>JAEVHO010000753.1 GCA_016802835.1 Micromonospora sp. ATA32
GCCGCGAACACGCTGCTCTCCCTGGCCGAGCTGGCCGCCGCCGAGTCGGGCACGGAGGTGACCTGGGCGATCCGCTCGGCCAGCCCGGCCCGCACCTACGGCGGCGGCGACGCCGACGCCCTGCCCGCCCGCGGCGCGCTCGGTTCCCGGTTGCGCGAGCACGTCGACGCCGGCCGGATCCGGCTGCTCACCGGCTTCTCCGTGCACGCGCTCACCCCCGGCAGACGGCCGGGTCGCCGTGGTCGTCCGGCACGCCGACGGTGGTGAGGAGCAGGTGATCGTGGACCGGATCGTTGCCGCCACCGGCTTCCGTCCCGACCACTCCATCGCCGCGGAGCTGCGCCTCGACCTGGACCCCGGTCATGGGGGGCCACCCCGGGCGCTCGCCCCCGCTGATCGACCCGAACGAGCACTCCTGCGGGGACCGTGCCCCCCGCACGGCGTGGACGAGCTCGCCCCACCCGGAGGTCGGCTACTACGCCGTCGGCATGAA
Source organism: Micromonospora sp. ATA32 (assembly GCA_016802835.1). Classification (GTDB taxonomy): domain Bacteria; phylum Actinomycetota; class Actinomycetes; order Mycobacteriales; family Micromonosporaceae; genus Micromonospora. The sequence goes on from JAEVHO010000753.1 coordinate 494, forward strand.
GAGCTACGGTCGCGCGCCGACGTTCCTCATGGCCACCGGCTACGAGCAGGTCCGCTCCGTCGTCGCCGCCCTCGCCGGGGACTGGGACGCGGCCCGCGATGTCCAGCTCGACCTGCCCGAGACCGGCGTCTGCAATAGCAACCCCGCCGACTCCACCGGCACCGACAGCTGCTGCGGACCGGCCCCGGCGGAGACGGCCGGCAAGGGCCTGGCCACCGGCATCTCCGGCGGGCTGCTGTCCGCACCGCTTCAGCTCATCAGCCTCGACACCGCGGCAAGCGGCCAGACCGGCGGCTGCTGCGCCAGCTGATGACCACCCTCACCACGGTGCCGCCGGCCGACAGGTCGGCGGCACCACGCCCATGGCCGGCGTATCGTCGCGGCCCTCGCCATCACCACCACGGTCGGCTACGGCACTCTCTACTACGCCTATGCGGTGCTGCTCCGTCCGATGGCGGCCACCCTCGACGCTTCCACCACCGCTGTTACCGGCGCACTGACCGCCAGCGTCCTCGCCGGCGCCCTCATGGCCATCCCCGTCGGCCGGTGGCTCGACCACCACGGCGGGCGCGCCCTGATGACCACCGGCTCGATCACCGCCACGGTCCTGCTGATCGCCTGGTCCCAAGTCCAGACCATCTGGCAGCTCTACGCTGTCATGATCGGTATCGGCATCACCGGCGCCATGGTTCTCTACGAACCGCCTTCGCGGTCATCGTCACCTGGTTCACCCCCGAGCGACGCGCCACCGCCCTGCTCGCCGTCACCATCGTCGCCGGCTTCGCCAGCACCATCTTCATGCCGCTCACCGGTTTCCTCGACGCACACTTCGGCTGGCGGGGCACCCTGCTCGTCCTCGCCACCATCTACGGCGTGGTGACGGTGCCCCTGCACGCCCTCACCATCCGCAAACCTCCGGCCCCGCCCGCCGGGTTGTCGGCCCGGCCTGAGCGGCAGGGCAACATGCAGCGGCGATCTGTCGCGCGCGCCGCCATGCGTGATGCGAGGTTCTGGATCCTTGCAGGCACGTTCACGGCCCACGGCGCGGCCACCAGCACCCATGACCGTCCACATCGTGGTTCTCTACGAACCCGCCTTCGCGGTCATCGTCACCTGGTTCACCCCCGAGCGACCGCGCCACCGCCCTGCTCGCCGTCACCATCGTCGCCGGCTTCGCCAGCACCATCTTCATGCCGCTCACCGGTTTCCTCGACGCACACTTCGGCTGGCGG
>JAEVHO010000754.1 GCA_016802835.1 Micromonospora sp. ATA32
GCTAAGGCGATCATCAAGGCTACGAAGAAGGCCGGGATGGACGAGCGGGCTGCGGTGATCGCGATTGGTACGAGTCTGCAGGAGTCGAAGTTGGAGAACCTGGGTCATCTGGGTGACGCCAACGACCATGACTCGCTGGGTCTGTTCCAGCAGCGTCCCACCTCTGGTTGGGGTACCCCGGAGCAGATCACCGATCCTGAGTACTCCACGATGGCGTATCTGAAGGGGTTGAAGCAGGTCGACGGGTGGCAGGACATGCCGCTCACGCAGGCCGCGCAGACGGTGCAGGTGTCGGCGTACCCGGATGCGTACGCGCAGTGGGAGACCCAGGCCGCCGACCTCGTCGCCCAGCACTGGAACAGCTGACAACCGAACGATCGATGGCCGGCACCCTGCGGGGTGCCGGCCATCGGCGTCATGGGGCGGGTGGCGGCGGTCACCGTACGAGCCGGAACACCGGTACACCTCCGCAGGTTGTATGAGGTGTCGGTGTGTCCAGTGTCCCCGGGCCTCACCCACATTGCCTTCGCGGAATACCGTTCGGCTGGAGCCGCGTCGTGCCACTCGCCGAGAGGCGACCTGCACACCGACACCAGCGCCCCCCCCAGCCTCACCGGCCGGGGGCGCGCTGTCGCACGGTCAGGGCGGCCGCGGCGGCGGTCGCGGGCCACGTCCCGCAGGGTCGCCGCCAGGATCAGCACCCAGAAGACGGCCAGGAAGGCGAGCAGCCCCGGCAGGTACGCCCGGTCGTCGAGCCCGGGGTTCGGTGGGGCGGCCGCCGGTCGGGTGAGCACCGGGATTGCGACCAGCACCACCGCCGCCGTCGTCACCGCCCCCGCCGCGACGGTGGTCCGCCAGGGAGCCGGCAGGAGCCGGGCGACCGCCAGCCCGGCGACGGCGACGGCGGGCGCCACCAGCAGATCGTGCAGCACCGGGCCGGCGCCGAACCAGAGCGCCAACGACAGCAGCGCCTGCGGCGTCCGGCCCGACTGGCGCAGCTGCAGCCAGCCGCCGTACCCGATCACCGCCGTGCCCGCCACGACCAGCACCGCCTGGACGACCTTCACGGTCGTACCCGAAGGGCGCGTACCCACTTCGTCTGGAGCACCCCCGGCCGGGTCGCGGCGATGATCCGGCACGGGTAGCCGTGGTCGAGTTCCAGCTCGGCGCCGTTGAGGCGCAGCGCCAGGAGGGTGAGCGGGTCCCTGACGTGACCGGGCAGCAGGGTGCTGCGGTTGTAGATGCCGGCGCGTTCCATCGACTCCACCTCCACGGTGCCCGTCGCGCGCCGACGGCGGCGAGCAGGTCGACGACGGCCACTCCGGTCAGCTGGCCCGGGCGCTCCAGCCCTCCACGCAGGCGATCGGCAGCGCGTGGGTGCGTTGCGGCAGGGCGGCCAGCTGGGCCAGGCTGAGCTGCCGGCCGCCGCCCGGCCAGTCGACGCTCAGCCGCCAGTCGGCGCCGACCCGGCTGACCTGCGCTGAGGTGGCGGTCCGGTTGACCGGCAGCCCCTGCGGGCCGCCGTCGGAGCGCCAGCCGAGCGGCGACACCCGGTACAGCCAGGGGACCGTCGCCCCGGCGTAGGCCAGCACCGCCGCGCCGGCCGCCAGGTACGCCGTGCGCAGCACGTCCCGGCGGCTCAGCCCGGTCCGCTCGCGCCGCCGGCCCACCGGCCGACCGAGGCCCGTCCGCGGATCGTTCGCCAGCC
>JAEVHO010000755.1 GCA_016802835.1 Micromonospora sp. ATA32
CAACGGTTGCGGGCCGAGCTGTTGGAGCGTCTGCGGTCGTGTTTCGTGCGGACGCAGACCTGGCAGCAGGCGACGAGGTACGTGTCCGCGGTGGCCAGTAGCGAGTGGCCGGGGGAGTCTCACCCCCCGGCCCTCTCAGAACCGTGCGTGAATCTCTCGATTCACACGGCTCCCATCACCCGGTCTCATGGCCGCACGCCGAATCGCCAGTGGGCGAACAGGTTCGGGTAGCGGCTGGCTACGTATCCCAGCCGTTCCCAGGCCCTGTGTCGGCGGCGGCGCAGCCGTTTGAACTTCTGCGTGGCCCAGCGCATCAGGTAGTGGTTGATGCCCTTGAGGGCGTAGACCAACTCGGACTTGTAGAACCGCCCGTAGTAGTTGATCCATCCCCGCACGATCGGATTGATCTCTCGTGCAAGGTCGCCGAGGGTGGATCCGCTGCGCCGGTGCAGCCGCCAGGTGCGGATCTGGCCGCGGATACGTTTGGCTGCCTCGTCGGACACGGCCGGGTTGACTGAGAAAAAGTACTCCCCGGTCCTGGTCCGCACCCTGCGTGACCGGAACGTGTAGCCGAGGAAGGTGAACGAGCGGTGCTCGTGGGCACCGCGCCGCTTCCCGTCCTGGCAGTAGACGATCCGGGTCTTGTCCGGGTGTAGTTGCAGCCCTCCGCACTCGGCCAGCCGGTCCGCGACCGCATCGCGGACCCGCTCCGCCTGCTGCTGCGTCTCGCAGTGGATCACCACGTCATCGCAGTACCGCTCGAACCGCACGGCCGGATACTCCCGGGCCATCCAGGCGTCGAACGCGTAATGCATGAACAGGTTCGCCAACAACGGTGAGATCGCCGAGCCCTGCGGGCTGCCGCGATCCCGCTCGACCAGCGTGCCGTCCGGCTGCTGCAACGGTGCTTTGAGCCACCGCTGCACATACAGCAGGATCCACCGCTGGTCCGGGTCCAGATGGTGCTCCACGGCCTTGACCACAAGATCGTGGTCGAGGTTGTCGAAGAACCCTTTGATGTCAAGATCGATCACCCAGTCGGTGCCCCAACAACGCTCCCGGCACACTGCCACCGCGTCCAACGCCGAACGGCCCGGCCGATACCCGTAGGAGTCCGGGTGGAACCTCGGCTCCACCTTCGGCTCCAAGTACATGGCCGCCACCGTCTGCGCGATCCTGTCCGCAACGGTCGGCACGCCGAGGACCCTGACCCCCTTACCACCCGGCTTGGGGATCTCCACCATCTTCACCGGCGGCGGAAAGTACGCGCCCGACGACATCCGATTCCACAGCTTGTAGAGGTTGCCCTTCAGGTCCACCTCGAACGCTGCGATCGACTCGTCATCGACCCCCGCCGCCCCCTTGTTGGCCTTCACCCGGCGATACGCCTCGAAGACCACCTGCTTGGAAATCTCAAACGACTTCGACTTCGGTTCACTCACCTGGCTCCTCCCGGCCACGCCGGTTGACCACCAAGCAAACCAGGGTGACCCGTCCCCTTCGCTCCACCCGCATTACCAGGCTTCATCACTACTACGAGACGGTCTGCCCCCGTGCCCCGCGACGGTACTCGACCCCTCACGGTTTGCGCCGCTTGGGGGTAAACATTCACAGCTACTCCGTGGAGTGACCGTCGGTGGCGGAGTGTGATCGGTGGGCGAGGTGAGCCTCGCGTGGCGTGTCGGTGCGTGTGTCAA
>JAEVHO010000756.1 GCA_016802835.1 Micromonospora sp. ATA32
ATGCCGAGGCCGCGGTCGATGATCTCCACCGCGTAGCCGTTGGGCACCCGTTGCCCCCAGACGCGGACCCGGGTGGCCGGCGGGGAGAACGCGGTGGCGGACCCGGACGCCGTGCCGGGCGGCGAGGCGGGCCACCACGAAGAGGCCGAGCCGGGCGCTGTCCGCGGGATCGAACTCCGGCGAGCGGGTCAGCCGACGGTTGGCGTCCTCGACCGCCTGCGGGGACATGCCGAGGCCGCGGTCGATGATCTCCACCGCGTAGCCGTTGGGCACCCGTTGCCCCCAGACGCGGACCCGGGTGGCCGGCGGGGAGAACGCGGTGGCGTTCTCGATCAGCTCGGCGAGCAGGTGGATGACGTCCCCGACGGCCCGTCCCACCGTGCCGGCGGACTGCACGTCACCGATGTCGACCCGGTCGTAGGACTCCACCTCGGAGATCGCGCCGCGGATCACGTCAACCATCGCAACTGGGTTTCGCCAGCCCCGGCCGGGCGCGGCGCCAGCGAGGATGACCAGGTCCTCGGCGTGCCGACGGAGCCGGGTGGCGAGGTGGTCGACCCGGAACAGCCCGGCCAGGTCGTCCGGATCCTCGGTGCGGCGCTCCATCCGGTCCAGCAGGGCGAGCTGGCGGTGCACCAGGCCCTGGCTGCGCCGGGCGAGGTTGAGGAACACCTCGTTGAGGCCCCGGCGCAGGGTGACCTCGTCGACGGCGGCCTGGACCGCGGTCCGGCGCACCTCGTTGAAGGCCCGCCCGACCTGGCCGATCTCGTCGGTGCCGTACTCCAGCTCGGGCGCCTCCCGGGCGACGTCGACCTCCTCGCCCCGGCGCAGCCGGGCCACCACGTCCGGCAGCCGGCGGTCGGCCATCTCCGACGCGGCGGTGCGGACGCCGCCGAGCCGGTGGACCAGGGAGCGCCCCACCCGCAGCGCCACCAGCACGGAGACCACGACCGCGGCCAGCCCGAGCAACCCGGCGCCCGCGAGCCGGACCAGGATCCGGACCGCCACCGGCACCGACCGGTCGGCCAGGCCGTCGGCCTGGGTCAGCTCGAAGTCGCGCAGGCTCTGCTGGACGGCGTCCTGGCTGGTCTGCCAGGCCCGCGCGTCCACCGGCGGCGCCCCCCGACCCGCGGGCCGCGACCAGCGCGTCCTGCATCGTCCGTAGCCGACCGAAGGCCTCGCCCTCGGTCAGCCGCTGGTACGCGGCGCGGTCGGCGTCCGGCAGGTCCGCCACCGCGCTCTCGGCGAGGAACCGCTGGTTGCCGATGGTCTGCACGAGCAGGGTTTGCTCGCCCTCGGCGAACCGGCCGGAGGCGAGCGCGCCGGCCAGCAACGCGTCGGTCTGCCCGAGCAGCTCGCGGGAGCGGCCGAGCGCGGTGACGGCCAGCGCCTGCCGGTTCAAGCTCTGGTCGGGCAGCATGGCCATCGCGGAGAAGGTCTGGAAGGCGGAGGAGATCATGCCGCTGTAGAGGCCGAGCGCTCCGACCCGGTCCACCTGCCGGCGGTCGATGAACCCACGGCCGGCGGCCAGCCCGTCCAGCGCGCCGACCAGCTGGTCGAGCCGGCGTCGAGGAGGTCCCCGGCGGCGTCGCGCAGCCGCTGTAGAGGCCGAGCGCTCCGACCCGGTCCACCTGCCGGCGGTCGATGAACCCACGGCCGGCGGCCAGCCCGTCCAGCGCGCCGACCAGCTGGTC
>JAEVHO010000757.1 GCA_016802835.1 Micromonospora sp. ATA32
GGCAAGGACGGCAACTGCTTCACCATGGTTGCCGACCCGGCGGGCCTGGCCCGGGTCGCGGATGCCTTGTCGCAGGACGCGGCTGTAGGGCGCCTGGGCAACCACTACTCCTTCCACATCATGGATCCCGACTGGGGCCATGTGACGATCAAGATGTCGGGGCATCCGCCGTTCGGCGCGCAGGTCATCCTCAACGGCCACGAGTACGTGGCCTGCCAGGCGCGCCGGGCGGGGATAGCCTTCGGCAAGGACGGCAACTGCTTCACCATGGTTGCCGACCCGGCGGGCCTGGCCCGGGTCGCGGATGCCTTGTCGCAGGACGCGGCTGTAGGGCGCCTGGGCCAGGTCTGCGACCGGTGGATCTACACCGCGTGCCTGTGCTTCGCTCTTGACGCCGACGAACAACGCCGATCCAGCTTCAGCTACGCCTACTCGATCTACCAGGTGGAGTACAGCCGTAATCTGCTGTTCCGCTCCGGCGCGCGGATGCAGCACCTGTTCGACCGGGTGGTCGACCGCACCCGCTCCCGCCTGGACGTGCCCGCGGTACGCACCAATCTCGGCGCCAAGAACCGCCCCACCGGGACCGAGCCGGCGCGTCCAGCATCGAAGCCGTGATCGAGACACCTCGCTACGACCTGACCTGGTTCAAGGTCTCCTTCGGGCGGCTGGCGGTCAAGGCGTACACCAAAGGCGAACACGTGCTGCGATTCGAGGCCACCGCCCACAACACCAAAGACCTCAAAGTCGGCCGCGCCGTGGACAAGTTTCCGGCGCTCCCGGCCTCGGTGTGGGTCGGATCGGGCGTAAGTCGGCTCACGGCCGGGGCGGGGCAAGGTGAGCGGGCGACACGGCGGTAGATGTGAGGTGCGCACGGTGTGTGACTTCTAACTTCAAGGTCGACGAAGACCGATGAAGACGGAGAGTCACCATCACCGTGCGCGCTACCACGTTACTGAACAAGCTGCTCGACCTGCCAGGAATCACCGTGACGGGTGTGTCGTTCCCGCCGGGCGACGGTGCGGTGATGGTCGTCGACGTCGGGTTGCGGGCGCGGCGGCTGGCCTGCCCGCACTGTGACTACCGGACCCCGGGCCCGTTACGACACGAGGCCGGTGTGGTCGTGGTGGCGGCACCTGGACTTCGGCCGGTTCCGTGTCGAGATCCGCGCGGGTCTGCGCCGGCTGGCCTGCCCTGAACACGGGGTGCTCGTCGAGACGTGCCGTTCGCCCGCCACGGCACCCGGTTCACCCGCGACTTCGAGGCCGTCGCGGCGTTCCTGACCACACGCACCGACAAGACGAGCATCTGCCGGTTCCTGCGGGTGGACTGGGACACGATCGGGCGTATCGCCGAACGGGTTACCGCCGACGAGTTGGACCCCGACCGCCTCGCTGGGCTGGTCAGCATTGGCGTGGATGAGATCTCGTGGCGTAAGCACCACAAGTACCTGACCCTGGTCACCGACCACGGCAGCAAGAAGATCGTGTGGGGCAAGGCCGGTAAGAACGCCGCGACACTCGATGAGTTCTTCACCGTCATCGGCTCCGACGCCGCGGCCCAGTTGGAGACGGTGTCGATGGACATGGGGCCGGCGTTCGCCAAGTCCGTGACCGAACACGCGCCGCAGGCCGACGATCGCGATCGACCCGTTCCACGCCGTCAAACTCGTCGGTGCAAGCCCCTCG
>JAEVHO010000758.1 GCA_016802835.1 Micromonospora sp. ATA32
GGTCGCCCCGCTCGGGCCGCTGCGCTGGCTCGGCGCCCCGGAGCTGCTGGCCGGCTCGGTGGCGCTGCTGCTGGTCGCCGTGCTGGGGCTGGTCGGCGTCGCCACCCGGTTGCGGGTGTTCGTGGCCGGCGCCACCGTCGGGCTCACCGGCGCCCTGGCCGCGCTCGGCGGGCTCGTGCTTGCCGCGGCGGGCACGGCGGCGATGCTGCTCTGCGCGCTGGTATTCGCCCTCGGCGCGCTGCCGCTGCTGGCCATCCGGCTGGGCAAGCTGCCGCTGCCGCCGATCACCCTGCCGACGGGGAGCGGGACGGGTGGCGGACGGCGTCCGGGACCTGCCGGACCGGGGCCGGGTCTACGCGGCGGTGGCCCGCACCGAGGAGATGCTGACCGGAATGTTGCTCGGGCACGCCGTCCTGGCGGCCGCCGCCGCCGGCGTGCTGAGCCTGACCGGTGGGGTGGCCGGTCGGCTGCTGGTGGCGGTCGGGGCGGCGGTGCTGCTGCTGCGCTCCCGGCTGTTCGTCGCACTGCGGCACCGGGTACCCCCGGTGGCCGCCGGGCTGGTCGGGTTCGCCGTGCTGGGCCGGGGTGCTGGCCGACCGTGCCGGCTCGGCCGGGTTGCTGGTGCTGGCCGTCGGCGGGCTGCTGCTGACCCTGGTCACCGTCGCTGCCGGCACCACGTACGCGCGCCGGCCGGTCTCCCCGTACCTCGGTCGGGTCGCCGACCTGGCCGACACGGCGCTGGTGGTCTCCGTGGTGCCGGTGGCCTGCGCGGTGCTGGACCTCTACGGCCGGGCCCGCGGGCTGCTCGGCTGAGCGGCCCACCGGCGCCGAGCCGGCCGGCGTGGCCCGCCGCAGACGGACGGCCCGGGCTGCTCAGCTGAGCGGCCCGGGCCCGTCGACGTCGGAAGATCAGTGCGCGGTGCCGCCGCGCTCCTCGGCATCCCTGGCCCGCTGGTACGAAGCGCGGACCTCGGCCTCGGCCTCGACCCGGCCCACCCAGGTCGCACCCTCGACCGACTTGCCCGGCTCCAGGTCCTTGTACACCTCGAAGAAGTGCTGGATCTCCAGCCGGTCGAACTCGCCGAGGTGGTGGATGTCGCGCAGGTGCTCCTGCCGCGGGTCCTCGTAGGGCACGCAGAGCACCTTGTCGTCGCCGCCCTTCTCGTCCGTCATCCGGAACATGCCGATGGTCCGGCAGCGGATGAGGCAACCCGGGAAGGTCGGCTCGGGCACCAGCACCAGCGCGTCCAGCGGGTCGCCGTCCTCGCCCAGGGTGCCCTCGATGAAGCCGTAGTCGGCCGGGTACTGCGTGGACGTGAAGAGCGTCCGGTCCAGCCGGATCCGGCCGGTCGCGTGGTCCACCTCGTACTTGTTTCGGTGACCCTTCGGGATCTCAACCGTGACGTCGAAATCCATCTCCCACGCTCCCTCGTTTGCCCACGCTGGCTGACGGAACCAGTGACGCCCCCCGGACAGGTGAATGACACCCACCGGCTCCGGACGCCGCATAGTGTTCGGACCGAAGTAGTGTCACCCAAGCCGTTTTCAGCTGGGGGGAGGAGGGGGTCGTGGGGAGGGAAGATTCACACTACCGCCCGGACGGGGTTGACGGACGGCGGACGGGGCGATCGGACTCCGGGGGAGCAACCGGCCGCGTCCCGGTGCCGGACGCGCAGCCGCCCCGCC
>JAEVHO010000759.1 GCA_016802835.1 Micromonospora sp. ATA32
CCGACGGCCAGCAGGGTGTCGACCCGGCGCAGCAGGTCCAGCCCGGGCTCGGCGAGCCGGTCCAGGGCGTCCATCACGCCTCCCTGGTCAGTCGGCGCCCGGGCGGCGTCGTCGGAGTCGGCGTACCGGTCGGCGGCGGTGCGTAGGGCCGCCGCGGCGTCGGAGAGCCGGGCGGCGGCGGCACCGCCTCCCGGGCCGGTCGCCGGTGGCCGTCGCTCCAGCGCCGGTCGCAGGGCCGCCCGATCTCACCGGGTCGGCCGGGAGCACCGCGCAGACGTCGTCGTACCCCCGGACCAGCCGGCGCACCGCGTGGCCCGCGCGGCCAGCGGGGCCGGGTGCAGATCGAGGAAGCCGCGCAGGGCGTCCCCGGGCAGCACCTGCATCCGGCGCAGCAGCGGCCAGACCGGGTGCCCTCCGGGGCGCCGACGGCCAGCAGGGTGTCGACCCGGCGCAGCAGGTCCAGCCCGGGCTCGGCGAGCCGGTCCAGGGCGTCCATCACGCCTCCCTGGTCAGTCGGCGCCGGGCGGCGTCGTCGGAGTCGGCGTACCGGTCGGCGGCGGTGCGTAGGGCCGCCGCGGCGTCGGAGAGCCGGGCGGCGGCGGCACCCGCCTCCCGGGCCCGGTCGCCGGTGGCCGTCGTCCAGCGCCGGTGCAGGGCCCGCCCGATCTCACCGGGTCGGCCGGGAGCGTCGGCGCCGAACGCCGGGTGTGCCGGGTCGCTGGCGGTGACCGTGTGCGCGAGGCCGCTCAGCGCGGTGCTCGCCTCGTCCAGGCGGGCGGCGAGGGTGCGGAGAGCGTCCATGTCAGGCTCCCGCCAGCGGCTGGTAGACGGCGAAGGTCTCGTTGTGCAGCTTCTCCCGCGCCCACTGTGCGGCGTCCGCCGCGGCGGTCACGGCCGCCTGCACCGATCCGGCGACGTCCCGGGGTTGCGCGCGTGCAGCGGGCCGAGGAAGCGGACGTCGGTGATCCGCCCGCCGGCCGTCACCACCACCTCGACCAGCCCGTCGGGCGACCGGACGGTGACCTCGACCGTCGCCACCGCCTGGTCGAACTCGGCCTGGAGGGATTCGATCCGGCGGTAGCGCCGCACCGCCTCCTCGATCCACGCCTCGTCGATCTCCCCCCGTGGCATCGGCGGACTCCTCCCGGCAGACCATCACTGAGCGTGCCGCCACCGTCACCGCGGCCCACCGGACGGTACTCCACCCGACGACACGTGTCGATGCCCTGTGGACAACGTAGGGGGAACGTCAGCCCTTCCAGAGGGAGAGCATCATCGCCTCCACCGCGATCCGCGGCTTGACGTTCGCCTCGATCGCCGCCCGGCATTCCAGCACGGACTCCAGCCGGCGCAGCGCCCCCTCGGCGTCCCACCTCTCCGCGCCCGCGCCGGCCAGCGCGGCGGTGTCGGTGTGCACCGGCGCCACCGGCGCCCGCAACGCGATGATGAGCGCGTCCCGGTAGAAGCCCGCCAGATCGACCAGGGCCCGGTCCAGGGCGTCCCGCTGGGCCCGGGTGGCCCGCGACTTCTGCCGCTTCTCCAGGTCCTTGAGCTGCCCCGGCCGCGCCACGGATCGCGCCGGCCGCGCCCCCGGCCGGTGCCCGCCCGCGCCGAGCGCGGTCTGCAACGCGGTCCGCTCGGCGGCGTCGCTCTCGGCGACCGACGCCTCGGCCTCCGCCTCGGC
>JAEVHO010000760.1 GCA_016802835.1 Micromonospora sp. ATA32
TCTGCTAAGGCCAAACGGGCACGACGGAGCCCCGGGAGCGGGCTCCCGGGGCTCCGATGGGACCTGCTACCTCAGGATGAGGAGGACGAGCTGGAGCCGGCCGGATCTGCTAAGGCCAAACGGGCACGACGGAGCCCCGGGAGCGGGCTCCCGGGGCTCCGATGGGACCTGCTACCTCAGGATGAGGAGGACGAGCTGGAGCCGCTGGCGGCCGACGCCTTGGCCGACCCGCTGCTCGACGAACCAGACGAACCAGACGAGCCGGACGAACCGTTGGTGGACCCGGTGGCGGAGTTCGACGAGCTCGACGAGCCGGCGTCGCCGCCGGAGGACGAGTCGGACTTTCCTGGCTTATCGGCGCCCTTCCCCGGCTTGCCGGCGCCGCTCGACGCGTCGTCCGAGCCGGACGAGCGCGAGTCGGTGCGGTAGAAGCCGGAGCCCTTGAACACGATGCCGACCGAATTGAAGACCTTGCGCAGCCGCCCCTCACACGCCGGGCAATCGGTCAGCGGCGCGTCAGAGAAGGACTGCACCGCCTCGAGCTGCTGGCCGCACGCGGTGCAGGCGTACTGGTACGTGGGCACGTTCTCCTCCGGATCTGGCACGGCCGGTTGCACTCGGCGTATTCGAGTGCCAATGGTGCGTCATCGGACCCCGGTTCGTCCACCGGAAGTGCGGGGAGCGACATCGCCTCCACCTGAGGGACCGGCCCCGCGTCCGCCCACCAGGGTACGCAGCCCGCCAGACGGGGTGATCACCGCGCGTACCGGGCGGTCGTGTGGCTGGGCGGGGAGCAGCTCGACCAGCTCCCCGTCGTGCAGCAGCGCCACGGTGACGGTCGACGCCGGCACCCGGGCCAGCGCCCGGTCGTACGAGCCGCCGCCCCGGCCCAGCCGCAGCCCCCGTCGGTCCACGGCCAACGCCGGTACGACCACCAGCTCCGCGTCGGCGATCGCGGTGACGCCGAGCCGGGGCCCGGACGGCTCCCGCAGCCCCCGTCCCGCCGCCACCAGCAACCCCGGCCCGGCATAGCCCGCCCAGTCCAGGTCGAGGTCCGGCCGGAGCACCGGGAGCAGCAGCTCGGCCTGCGGCGGCAGGGCGGCCAGCAGCACGTCCGGCAGCTCGGGGCCGCCCGGTTCCGAGCCGACCGGGACGTACGCGGTCATCCGGCGCGGGCGCAGCCGGCGTACCAGTTCCAGCAGCTCGGCCCGCACGAGCCCGGCGGCGGCGGCCCGCTGCGGAGCGGTCAGCGACCGGCGGCGGGCGAGCAGCTCGACCCGGGTCTGCCGCTTCGCCTCAGGTGTCACTTCCGCTCCATCAGAAAATTCCGGCACGCAACACTCCTGACACAACGCTTGTCAACCGGTGGCTCTGTGTCAGCATCGCAGCATCGGTCGCGGAACTTCCGGGGGGAAGCGTGACGCTACGCGGGCGGCTGACCGCAGCCTTCCTCACGGTGGTGCTCGGCCCGGTCCTGCTCGGCGCGTTCTTCGTCGGCTCCACGATGGCCGCCGTCGACCGCAGCCGCTCCACCGAACGCCTCGGGCTGCGGCCGCCACCGTGCGTACCTGTGTCAGCATCGCAGCATCGGTCGCGGAACTTCCGGGGGGAAGCGTGACGCTACGCGGGCGGCTGACCGCAGCCTTCCTCACGGTGGTGCTCGGCCC
>JAEVHO010000761.1 GCA_016802835.1 Micromonospora sp. ATA32
ACTGTGCTGCAGACCGGTGGCGTGCTCGTCAGTGAGTATGACCGCATCACCGAGCTGAACCGTCAACGACGACGCTCATCGGCGATCCAGGAGGCCAGGAGCCTGTCGGGGCCGGCGACGCCGACCGACGCTGGCCACGACGCCCTTGGAGCTAATGGCGGTGCTGTTCTGTGGGAACGCGAGGACAGCATCGATGCCCGCCGGCTGGCGCTGAAGGCTTCCGTCGACGACAACATCCGTCTCGCGTATCTGGAAAACGAGGTCCGGCAGGCGATCGCCGACAACGAGCGCCTCACCCCGGTAATCCTTATAGCGCGTATGCGACCGCTGCGCCCCTACGTCGACCAGCTCATGGCAGGCCGGCAGCACCCACCGCAACGCGCCCGGCTCTACGCCGTCGCCGCTCACCTGTCCGGACTTCTCGGTGCACTCGCCCTTGACCTCGGCGCATTCGGTGCGGCGCACGCCTACGCCGCCGAAGCGTTCGACCTCGCCGAGGCTGCCGAGCAGTCCGAGGCGCAAGCCTGGGCACGGGCCACGCAAAGCCTGATCGCCTTCTACGCCGGTGACTACCATGACGCGCTGGCCTACGCCCAGGACGGCCTGCGCCGTGGCGGCACCAGCGGGCACCGCATCCGCCTCACGATCAACGGTCAGGCGCGGGCCCTCGCCCGTCTCGGCGACCGGTACGGCGTCGATCGTGCCGTCGACCACGCGTTCACCATGCTGTCCGACTACCCGGCCGGCTCGTCGGTCAGCGCTAGTCTCGCCCTCGGCCCGTACTGCCCGGCCAGGACCGCGGCCAACGCGGCGACCGCCTACCTGGCGCTCAGCCGTACCGCGGGCGTCACCAACCATCTGACCACCGCGATCACCGCGTTCGACACCGCAGGGTTGGCTGGCCCGCGTGCACTCTGCCGCCTCGACCTGGCCACCGCGCACCTGCACGCCGACAACCCCGACCCCGAGGAGGCAGGCGCACTGGCGGTGGAGGCGCTCACCCTCACCGCGGACCAGCGTTTCGAATCGGTCCACCAACGCGCCCGTCAGTTCCTCACCGCCGCCCACCCCTTCGCCCCCCACCCGCGGCTACGGCACGTCGCCGACCTGCTCGCCGACCGCACACAGGTCGCTGCCACCGGACAGGCCGCTCTACCATCGCTGTCATGAGCAGCCGGGAACTGGCCAGCCTGCACCAGCGCTGGGCCGCCTACCAGGACCTGCCCGAACTCACCAACCACTGGTACTGGCGCCCAGGCTGGCGGGCCGACCGCCAGTTTTACACGTGGCACCTCACCTTCGAACACCAAGCCGAACTCCATCACCTCGTCACCGACGTGCAGCGCCAACTCACTCTGCCCGGACTGGACTTGGTGCCGCTCGACGGGCTGCACCTGACCATGCAAGGTCTCGGCTTCACCGACGAGGTCACCATCAGCGACATCGAAGCAGTCGTCGCCGAAACCCGGCGATGCTGCGCCGGCCTGCCGCCGCTAGAGCTGTCACTTGGCCCGGTCGACCCCGACGCCGAAGGAATCGGCTTGCTCGTCCGTCCCTGGGACCGCGTTGAACACCTGCGCGCCACCATCCGCGATGCCATCGGCGCGGTGTGGCAGACCGTTCCGGAGGCCGCAGAAGGATTCCGGCCGCACGTGACGA
>JAEVHO010000762.1 GCA_016802835.1 Micromonospora sp. ATA32
GCCAGCACCCGGACGCTGAGGTCATCCTGTCCCAGCCCGGGTTGGGACCGATCCTCGGTGCCCGGGTGCTCGCAGAGTTCGGCGACGACCACGCCCGCTACACCTCGGCGAAGGCCCGCAAGAACTACGCCGCCACCAGTCCGATCACCCGCGCCTCGGGCAAGAAAAGAGTCGTCGCCGCCCGGTTCGTGCACAACGACCGGCTCATCGACGCGCTCATGACCCAGGCGTTCGCATCGCTGCAGGCATCCCCGGGCGCCAGGGCCTACTACGACCGGCAACGCGCCCGCGGCGCCAGCTACAACGCCGCCCTGCGACAACTCGCCAACCGACTCGTCGGCATCCTCCACGGATGCCTCAAGACCGGCACACCCTACGACGAGACGACCGCCTGGTCGCATCACCTCACCGAGGCCGCTGCTTGACATTCAAGCTCCTGGGATGTCTTTCGTCGAGCATTCATGGGCCTGGTGCGTATCCATGGAGCCCGTACCCCTGCCATCGGCCGCCATCGTAGGGCAATTACTATCCCCGCCTAGTAGGGGTGTCGCGGACGGCCGAGGCTCGAGCAGCCAGCGGCCGGGGATCCCTGCTCCGACCTGAAGATCCACGAAACGCGAAGTCCCTCTGTGACAGGAAAGGCCGCCCACCTTCATGAACCGTTCCTTGATGCACCGTGCCCTGCTGAATGGCACCGCCATGTTCGCGCTCCTCGCCGTCGCCGGCTGCGGCGGCGGTGAGTCGACCAGCGCCGCGGACAAGACCAGCCCGGCGGCCACGGCGTCGTCGTCGGCCACGAGCGTGACATTCAATGAGGCCGACGTCATGTTCGCCCAGATGATGATCCCGCATCACGAACAGGCCGTGGAGATGGCCGACCTGGCCGCAACCCGCGTCAAGAACCCCGAACTGAAAGACCTCGTGGTCGCCATCAAGGCGGCGCAGGCGCCGGAGATCACCACGATGGCTGGCTGGTTGACCGCCTGGGGTAAGCCGACGGAGGCCCCCGGCGGGCACCAGATGCACGGTACGGATGCGATGCCCGGCATGGCCTCCGACAAGGACATGGCCGCGCTCAAGGCGGCCAGTGGGGCCGACTTCGACCGGAAGTTCGCCGAGATGATGATCGCCCACCACAACGGGGCCATCCAGATGGCCCGAACCGCCCAGTCCGAGGCCAGTAGCCCCGACGTCAAGAACCTGGCCGGCACCATCGAGCAGACTCAAGCGGCCGAGGTGCAGACGTTGCAGAAGTTCGTCGGCTAGCCCTGCATTCCGCACGTGGCTGATTCTCAGCACCATTCCAGTGGGTCGATGTCGAGGAGTTCGAGGAGGCGGAGTTGTAAGGGCGTGGGGTGAGGGATGGTGGGTGGGTTGCGGCCGGTCGCGGGGATGATCTTCATAGTGGCGAGGGCTTGCAGGATGAGCCGGGTGGTCGGAACGGCGGGGCGGCCGGCGTAGAGACCGGCGACGGTGCTCTGGCCGGCAGCGGCCAGAGCCTGTCTGACCTGGCGTTCGATCAGGCTGAAGATGAGCAGGGCGAGGCAGACCACGGTGATCATGGCGGTGATCCGGCGGTTGTTCTTCAGGTAGATCGCGGCGACGGCGAGCGGGCCTTTGAACGCGGAGTAACGGCGTTCGACGGCTTCCTG
>JAEVHO010000763.1 GCA_016802835.1 Micromonospora sp. ATA32
CGAGGCGAACGTGCACGCCCCGGCCAGCACCGCGCATACCGCCACGGAGAGGATACTCACCAGCGAGTAACGGCATCCGCGTGGATCACGCGGGTCAGGGATCGTGGCCAACACCTTGAACAGGCCGTGATGCTCACCGTCGGTGAGCGTGTCCGGGGCCATGCCGGTGGGTCGGTGCGGCAGCGAGATCTCGGTGGGTGATGATGACATCGGCGGGTGCGGTCCTTCTCTGGGTCATGTGGTCTTCGCAAACACCATGATCACCAACGGGCCGCACCCGTCCTACATGGACCCCACCCCCGACCGAGACCAAGCCAAACCCCCAGCTCAAACGCCCTTCAACCGACTACGCAATGGCCCTGGGTTCAGCAGGCGCTGCCGGCTGCGAAAACCGCGTTGACCCAGCAGGCGGTGCCAGCGGTCAAGTCGGCATGGAACAACCAGGCGCTCCCGGCCATGCAGTCGACGTGGAACTTTGTATCGCGGAAACGAACCTCTCATGGTGCCATTGCCGCCGAATCGGCGCCGGAGGCGGATCCGATCTGGGCTACGGCGACTGTGGGCGAGAAACCGTCGCGAGAACTGGTTACGGCACTTGAGAGCTTCAGCGCTGGGACCAGCGATGTGGATGCGCGGGAGCGTTTTGTCGCGGCGTTGATGGCCCAACTACTCAGTGAGGACGGCCGACTGTTCAACGAGGTGCAGGCGAGAGTGCTGCGCAACGCCGGGGCCGAGGATCTGGACATGGAGAGCGCGCTCGGCCCGGAGCAGGTAGGCGAAAGCATCAAACGGATGCTGGAGGAGGATCCGGCATTGATCGATGAACTGGTGCGGGCTCTGGGGCCGCGCCGAATCGAGGGGTGATTGGCTGGGCTCCGTCTGGGTGATAGGGCCCTATCAGGGTTTCTTATAGCGTTCATCCGAAGCACAAATTCGGAAGCGGACTCCATGGGGAGGGTTGCCGACCTTCGACGAGCCGCAGCGGAACTCGTGCGTCTTGAGCGGAGCAAAGGAGAGCGCGCAGTAGTCGGGATGGAGCACCGTCGTACGTGTTCAGCCTGAGGTGAGTCGCTGATCGGGCCCTGCTGTCCACTGTGGCTGGCGCGGCTGGCATGATCTTCACGTCTTCGAGTAGCTTGTCCCGCACGGCGGCGAATTTCTCCACCTGGTGCGGCTCAACCTCGTGGCCGAGGAGCTGACGGCCGTGTGCGCCGGGGTAGTGCGGCTGGTTGGCCTGGGACCGGATCATGTTCCCGGTGCGCGACCCCGCCGGGCACACCGTGGCGTTCCTCGGCCGCTCCAGCCCTGGTGTCGGGGAGGGTGGGCCGAAATACATCAACAGCCCTGAAACCGCGATCTATAACAAGGGGCAGCTGCTGTTCGGCGTTGCGGAGCAGCAGGAGCGCCTCAACGCACGGTGGATACCGGTCCTGGTCGAGGGACCCGCTGATGTCCTCGCGGTGTGGTTGTCCTACTCCCGGTCGGCCGGACCGGAGCGGTCGCTCTCGCGCCATGCGGCACCGCGCTTACCGACGACCAGGCCGCGATCCTGCGAGAGCTGCCCGGCGCCACGCAGGGCATCGTGGCGGCGTTTGATGCGGACCCGCCGCCGTGGCGCAGTGGCGGCGCACGTCGC
>JAEVHO010000764.1 GCA_016802835.1 Micromonospora sp. ATA32
GTCCCCGGCGTGTGCCCGCTCGGCCGCGCGGCCAGGGCCAGCTCCGGATCCCGGTGCACCGCGTCGTCCGGCGGCGCGGCGGGTGGCGGCCCGACCGGGTCACTCCGGTCGTACGGGGCCAACTCCGGCCACCGGGCGATCAGCAGCTCGGTGGCCCGGTCCCATTCGCCGCCGAGCAGGGCGTGCCGCAGCGCTTCGGCCGGTCGCCCGTTGTCTGCGTACCAGCCGGTGGCGCGCAGGTGCAGGTCCCGCAGCTCCGCGGCGGGCAGCCGGCCCAGCTCGGCCCGGAGCAGGTCGGCCAGCAGCGGATGGCAGCGGTACCAGGGCGGGTCGCTGTCGTCGCGGTGCAGGAAGCCGCTGTCCCGGGCCAGGTCGGCGAGCACTGCTCGGAGTCGGGGCGGGCGGTCACGCGTCGGCCAGGTCGGCGCAGACCGCGGTCGCCAGCGCGCTGCGCCGCAGCACGTCCCGGGCGTCCGGGTCCAGCGCGGCCAGCACCTCCTCCCGCAGGTAGCCGGCGATGTCGGGCTGGTCGCCGCCGAACCGCTCCACCCAGCGCGCCGGGTCGGGCTGGCCGCGTACGGCCAGGGCGGCGAAGCGCAGCCCTGCCCGGCCAGCCCCCGGTCCGCTCCCGCAGCCGGGGCACCGCCGCGAGCCGGCAGGGGCACGGCGTGCGCGGTCAGCAGATCGGCGCCTCGTCGTCGGTGAAGGCCAGCTCGTCGGCGCCGATCTCGGTCAGCTCACCGGCCAGGCGCAGCCGGTGCAGGGTCAGCGGCAGGTCGGTCCGCGCGCCGACACCAGCCGCAGCCGCTGCCCCGCGTGGCGCAGCAGGAACTCCAGCCCGGTCAGCGCCGCCGGTCGGTGATCCGGTGCAGATCGTCCAGGACCAGCAGCACCGGTCGTTCCCGGGCGGCGAGCGCCGCCGCCAGCAGTTCGAGCTGGTCCGGGCGGGGCGGGGTGTCCGGCACCGGCGGCTGCGGCTGCTCGGCCGGCTCCCCCGCCGCCGAGCGCAGCGCCGTCGCAAGGTACGACCAGAGGCGCTCGCCGGTGTCGCCGGCCTCCACCGCCACCCAGGCCGGCGCGGGGTCCGCCTCGACCGACCGCGCCCAGGTGGCGAGCAGGGGTGGTCTTGCCCCAGCCCGCCGGCGCGGTGACCAGGGTGACCGGGCCGGCGGAGCCCTCGTCCAGCCGGAGGTGCAGCCGCGGCCGGACCACCGACCGGTTCGGGCAACGCGGCCGGGGCCAGCCGGGACGCCAGCAGCGGGACCGCGACGGGACCGGCCGGGGCTCCGGCGGGCACGCCTCGGCTCTGCTCCTGCGGCATCCGGCACCCACTCCCCCACGCCATGACGTCCACTCCCCGGTCGTGCGGCGAGCGGTTACCCGGCCCTGCCCGGTTCACCCCTTCGGGGGGAGCCGGCTTCACCCGGCCCGCGCGGAGCATGGGACGAACACGGGCGGCCGGCTGCGCCTGACCAGCCGCCCGGGCGGCAACAGGGACGACGGAGGCAAGGCGGACCACGGAGGCAAGGCGGACCACGGCAACGGAAGCCACGCCAGGCGGCGGAGGGGCAGGTGGTACGGGTGGGACGGCTGGTGCGCAGCAGGGCGGCGGTCGGCGCGGCGGCGGCCGG
>JAEVHO010000765.1 GCA_016802835.1 Micromonospora sp. ATA32
CAAGGCCGTGAAGTTAAGGATCGCCGTGGTCTGTCAATGCGGGTTGGCCTGCGATGATGTCGATGGTGAGTGTGGCGAGGTAGCTGCGGCGGTCGACGCCGAGGCTCTTGTAGGCGTAGCGGGACAGGGGTCGTTTGACCGCGCGGGGGCTGATCCGTAGGCGCCGGGCGGGCATGAGGTTGTCCAGCAGGTGTCGTCCGATGGTCCCGATGAGGTCGATGGTCGTGTCGGCGATGACGTTCGCGGCCTGCACGATCAGGTCCCGGGCTGCCTGCACGGCGGTGGTGAAGCCGGCCCGGTCCGGGTCGACGCCGCCGGCGGCGTCCGCGGTGTCGGCGATCGCGATCCGTACAACCTGGTAGACCGTGAGCAGGGCGTAGATCTCCTGGGCGATGAGCGCCGGGATGGGTGAGCGCAGCACCCGGCGATCCAGTAACGTCGATTTGATCTCCAGATAGGCGGACTCGACCTCCCATCTCTCGTGGTACAGCTTCACGATCTCGAACGCCGGGAACCCGCGGTGATCGAGCAGGGTGGTGGCCAGCCGGTAGACACCGGTATGCGTGCCGGCGGTCGTCGAGACGGTGATCTCACACGCGATGATCCGGACTCGGACCCCGGCGATGATCGAGGTGTAGGACCCGTCGCCGTGGTTGGCGAGCACGGGAGGCTTCCGGTTGCCGTTCAACCGGACCAGGAAGTCCGCGCCGGTACCCGCCACCGCGGCCAGGAACGTGTTGCCGTCGAAGCCGCGGTCCAACAACACGATCATCCGCGGGTGCAGGCTGCGTATCAACCGCATCGCGTAGGTGGTCTCACCCTGGCTCTTCGGGCCGAACACCGCATCGATGACCGCCCTCGTGCCGCAGGCGACAAGGGCCACCAGACGGACCTGCGGGTACCCGGCGGTGCCGTGTTGACTGCGGTTCTTACCCAGACCCGTGGCGTTACCCGACGAGTCGGGCACGTCGAACACGGTCCCGTCGATCGCGGTCACCAGCAGGCCGCACCACCACACCCCGATCGTGCGGATCCCGGCCGCCGGACCGCGCAGCAGATCGAACAACGCCCGCAACGGTGCGACACCGACCCGGACCCGTGCATGCCACAACCCGGTCGCGGACGGACGGACCAACCCGAGCCCGTGCAGGCCGGCAACGAGTTTGTCCCACACACCCAGGTAGCCCACCTCGGCGAACAACCCGGCCGCCAGCAGCAGGTACACCACCACCCGTGAGGGCAGGAGCCGCAGACGCTGCTGCGTGCGGCCGGTCTCGGCCAGCACGGCGTCGACCATCTCGAACGGCACGATCCGGGTGAGTTCCCCGAGATGACCCGGCGCGAAGACGCCCTTCGCCACCGTGATCACCTTGGTGATGACAGAATGCTCCGACAGCGGGACTCCCTCGTAGATGGCTGGTCTTGGTCGACAAGCCGTTCTACCGGAGTCCCGCTGCGTCGTTACCGGCACCCTCCACCATGCTCAGACAACCCTTGACACCAGGCCCAACGCCTTAACTTCACGGCCTTGCCCTAAAGGACGGAGATTCCCTCCACGCTGCGCGTGGAACACGCGGCGTCCGGGTGGATTACCGCTTCGCCGCGCGGTGCCACCATCGCTGGTGGTCT
>JAEVHO010000766.1 GCA_016802835.1 Micromonospora sp. ATA32
AGATCATCAGAAGTCGCGCTCGTCCCACAACTCCAACCTCGTCCGGTCCCCAACACGGACAGAACGTCTCAAGCCGGAACAACGCCGGGGCCCTGGGCCAAGGCCGGCGTGTGGCGGGCCATCCATGACGCGCTACGCGACCTGGTCCGCGTGTATGAGGGCCG
Source organism: Micromonospora sp. ATA32 (assembly GCA_016802835.1). Lineage (GTDB taxonomy): Bacteria > Actinomycetota > Actinomycetes > Mycobacteriales > Micromonosporaceae > Micromonospora. The sequence goes on from JAEVHO010000766.1 coordinate 165, forward strand.
CCGGGTGACATCCACCGCATTCGCAACACCGGCACCCGCACCGCCATCAGCCTGCACATCTACGGCACCGACATCACCCGGACCGGGTCCAGCGCCCGCCGCTACTACAACTAAGCCGCAAGCCGCCAGCAGGTCCTGGGACTCAGCACACGTGCGGTGTCGACAATGTGGCGCTGGCTGCGTCCCGGAAGCACCAGCGGCCATGACCTGCCGTGTGACAAAGAAGGAGCACCACCATGATCAAGCGGATGGACAACGTCCTCATCGTTGTCGACGACGTTGCGGCTGCAATCGCGTTCTTCGTCGAACTCGGTATGGAGCTGGAGGGCCAGACAACAGTCGAGGGTGAATCGGTGGACCAGCTCGTCGGGCTGGACGGCGTCCGAGCGGACATCGCCGTCGTGCGGACCCCGGACGGCCACGGCCGGGTCGAGCTGACGAAGTTCCACACGCCGAAGGCGATCAGCGCCGAGCCGAAGAATGCACCGGCCAACACGCTGGGCATACGGCGCATCATGTTCGCCGTCGACGACATCGAGGATGTCGTCGCCCGCCTGCGCATCCACGGCGCCGAACTCGTCGGCGAGCTGGTCCAGTACGAGGACAGCTATCGGCTCTGTTACGTCCGTGGCCCCGAGGGGATCATCGTCGGCCTAGCCGAGCAGCTCAGCTGACGGTCCGTCCGGACAACAAACGACAGGAGGGATGACCGTGCAACCGAACGAGATCACCGAGGTTCTGAACCGACCGATCAGTCAGGAACTGTTGGCCCGCGAAGTGACCCGCCTGGCCTACGTCGCCAAGGACGGCACACCGCGGAACGTCCCGATCGGGTTCACCTGGACCGGCTCGGAGATCGTCATGTGCACTACGAAGAACGCTCCGAAGCTTCGGGCCTTGGGCGAGAACCCGATGGTCGCCCTGACGATCGACACCGAGGTGCACCCGCCCAAGATCTTGCTCATCCGGGGTCGGGCCGAGCTGGACTTCGTCGATGGCATCCCGGACGAGTATCTGAAGGCGACCAGCATCTACGAGATGACGCCCGAGCAACGGGTCGAGTGGGAGGCGGAGGTGCGTTCGCTCTACGACGACGGCATGGTCCGGATCGTCGTGACCCCGACATGGGCCAAGCTGATCGACTTCGAGACGACCCTGCCCAGCGCGGTCGAGGAACTCATCCGGCAGCGCGACGAGCGTCAACGCGCCTGAGCGCAGCCCGGCCGCCCGCGCGGGTGAATCGCCCACACCCGAACCCCACCGCGGTACGCCGACAAGGCCCGCTCCTGCCGGCCGCACCGCGGTACCACATACGGTCCTCGGCGACGTGATTGTCCGGTCCCATGCCCGGGTGGTGCTCAGACCCGGATCCGCGGTTAGGGATACGAGGCCCGCGTGGCATAGACGAACGGATGCCTTGCCGGCAGGGACGATTGGGGTTGTCGAGACACCAATGCGTC
>JAEVHO010000767.1 GCA_016802835.1 Micromonospora sp. ATA32
CGGCGGGCCCCGCGCAGCGCGACGGGCACCATCGCGGTCGGCATCGCACCGTCGGCGACCGCCGCGCGGGCGGCGTCGGCCATCGCGGCGCCGGTGGCGAAGCGGTCGGCCGGATCCTTGGCCAGGGCGCAGGCCACCAGCTCGCGGACCGCGACCGGGATGTCGCCGGAAAGCTCCGGCGGGGCGTCGTCGAGGTGTCGCACGGCCACCTGGAGCGGGTTGTCGCCGGTGAACGGCGGGCCGCCGGTGAGACAGCAGAACGCGACCGCGCCGAGAGCGTAGATGTCAGTCGCCCCGGAGACCGGTCGCCCGGCCGCCTGCTCGGGCGCCATGTAGAGCGCCGTGCCGGGCACCGCGTTGGTGCTGGTGATGCTGGTGACGTCGGTCGACCGGGCGACGCCGAAGTCGACCAGGACCACGGTCCCGTCCGCCTGCACCAGCAGGTTGCTCGGCTTCACGTCACGGTGGACGATGCCGCCGATGTGCGCGGCGTGCAGGGCCTGGGCCACCTGCGCCACGATCGACATGGTCTCCGCAACGCCGAGCTGGCCCGCGGCCTCGATCCGCCTGGACAGCGGCTCACCCGCGACGAACTCCATGACCAGGTAGTCGGCGCGGCTGCCGTCGGGCAGGTCGTCCTCGCCGCAGTCGTACACCTGCACGATGCCTGGGTTGCGCAACGCGGCCATGATCCGGGCCTCGGCCCGGAATCGGGCGATGAAGTCGGGGTCGGACACCAGCGCGGGCAGCAGGACCTTGACCGCGACCTGCCGGCCGAGCACGAGGTCGGTCCCGCGCCAGACGTCACCCATGCCGCCGGTGGCGACACGTTCGTCCAGGCGGGTACCGACCGCTGAGTACGACCTCCGAAGACAACACGGCACTACCGTACCCAGAGTCGGCGCGACTCACCTCTCGTGATCTCCCTGGGGAGGATCGGAGGAGGTCACGGCGGGAGAAGCGCCCGTCACCGCTGGCGCCGGTGGAGCTGGATATTCTCCGGCCAGACCCGGATGACATGGGACGAAGACGCCGGAACCCCCTTACATGCAGCGCAAGCGGAGGCCCGCGGGGGCCGATGGAGACCCCATGGGGCGCACAGCGTTGGTGGGCCGGTTCGCGTTACAGCGACCCGCCGGTAGGCCTTGTTGAGAATTCTCACTTTTCCCCACCGCTACGTCGGCTTGTCGGACCCCCCGTCCACTCCTAGCGTTAGCCCGACTCGGGCCCGCCCCGCGCGACGTCCGTACGGTAGGTGCCGCCGCCGGCCGTACTCCGTGGTGAGTGTCCAGACGTGCGGCCCGAGCCACCTCGGCAGCGGGCGCGATCAGGCCAGCGGGGGCTGATGGTGCGGGACGGGGTCTGGCTGCCGGACCGGTGGGGCGTATCCTGCGCACACGCCGGCGCCCGCCGGTCTGAGCGCGTCGAACGGCGGGGAAAGCGGATCCATGACCGGTGAGCTGAACGAGGCGGTCGTCGCGGCCCAGGCCGGCGACGAGGACGCGTTCCGCTTCCTCACGCCGGCGCCCGCCGGTCTGAGCGCGTCGAACGGCGGGGAAAGCGGATCCATGACCGGTGAGCTGAACGAGGCGGTCGTCGCGGCCCAGGCCGGCGA
>JAEVHO010000768.1 GCA_016802835.1 Micromonospora sp. ATA32
CCACCACCGCCGGCAGGCTATGGCGAATCCCTCGGGCGTCACGCGGGTCGGGAACCTGCGACAGGGCGGTTAGCAGGCTTTCCTGCCCGGTGCGTCCGACCTGCGGCTTTGGCGCGGCGGCGGGTTCGTCGGTCCCGTGCGGGTCGCGACCGGTGCGGACTTTCGCGGCCCTCGCCGCCAGAGCGCGGCGGTGCACCCACCGCCCGAATGCCTCGTCGAACGCGTCGCCGTCGATGCGGGCGCACAACCCGCGCACGGTCTTCTCGTCCGGGCCGACATACCGACCGGTGATCGGGTGCTGGCGCGCACCGAGCGCCTTGAGGGCCTTCTGGGAGGCGCCGGCGATCCACTGCCCGATCGCGTAGACGAGGTGTTGCCGGCCAGGACCGCCGCGGTCGCCATCGCCACCACCGCCGGCAGGCTATGGCGAATCCCTCGGGCGTCACGCGGGTCGGGAACCTGCGACAGGGCGGTTAGCAGGCTTTCCTGCCCGGTGCGTCCGAGCTTCACCTGTCGTGGCGGGTTGTCCGGTTGGCAATGGACACGCTGGATCAGTGAGAATAGCGGCGCTGGCACGGTACTCCAGCAGGGTGATCTGACGGCTTCGACAACCACAAGATCACTGGAGCCGTGCCCGCTCTGTCAAATCCACACAGGATGATCACGCATAGCCCCTACACGCACACCCTCCGACTTTGCCGTGACCGTGGCAACCCGCCCTACATCACGGTTAGTGATAGGGCATTGAACAAGCTGTACCGCGAGATCTACGACGCTTGTTCCGGCGGCTATTCCCTGACTGTTCCCTTCGCGCAGCGCTTCTTCCAACTCGCCCAAAGGTCAGCAATGGATGGCCGTGGTGCTGGCTTTGTCGGCCAGATCACGGCAAATGCCTTCATGAAGCGGGAGTTCGGCCAGCCTCTGATCAAACCCTTCTTCGCCACCGAGGTCGACTTCACGCACGTTGTAGATACCTCGGGTGCATACGTCCCCGGTCATGGCACACCGACAGTCATCCTGGTCGGACGCCCGAAGAAGCGTGGGCACGCACTGCTTGTCCGCGCGGTCCGAGGCGTGCGAGGTGAGCCAAGTGCCCCGAATCCGGCGAGCGACGGCTACGTCTGGCGCGCCATAGTCGACCAGATCGATAAACCTGGATCAGCGAGCGATTGGGTGGCTGTCGATGACCTACAGCGCAACCGCTACTTCAACCGCTTTCCGTGGATTTTGCAGGCCGGTGGTCTGGAGCTTGTGGAGACCATCGAGAGTGCATCCGGCGATCGACTGAAGGACGACTCATCTCGGATTGGCTTCTTTGGGGATACTCATGCCGACGATGCGTTCACCCTGCCAACGTCCGGCCCGCTTGCTTGCCGTGCGAAGGAGTTGCACGGGCGTAAGGCGAACAAAGGTGATCAAGTCCGCGATTGGAACGCGACCGAGTATGACTTGATGGCAGTGCCTTACGGCGACTTCGCAAGGCTTCTCCGCCATGAAGATCTTGATCCCGCCTTCTTGCGTCACATGTCGGCCTCTGAGGGCCGAGCTTTGGCGTCGCAGCACGTTTCGGGGGCGGGAGTTACCTCAGCGCCGGCCGAGCCTGGTGGGAGT
>JAEVHO010000769.1 GCA_016802835.1 Micromonospora sp. ATA32
CGGCGTAGCGGCCCTGCACGGTCCACTCCGTCTCGCCGTGCCGGACCAGGATCAGCCGGGTGGCGGTCATGCTCGGGCGGGGCTCCCACGAGGCGGGCGCGGTGGTCGGGTCGGCGCCCACGGTCCGGACCGAGGCGGCGACGTCGGTTGCCTCGTGGCCCGCGCCCGGGCCGCCGGCTCCGGTTCGGCCACGCTACGCGGCGGCTCGACGATGCGCGGCGACTCGACCGTGGCCCGTTTCGGGGTCCTCCCGGCGGCGACGTCCATCGCGGCGTTCGCCAGCGCGTCGGCGTGCCGGTTGCGCTCCCGCGGGATCCAACTGAACCGGACCGAGGCGAACCGGTCCACCAGCCCGGCCGCCCGGGCGGCGAGTGGGCGCAGCCCCGGGTGCTTGATCTGCCAGCGGCCGCACATCTGCTCGACCACCAGCTTGGAATCCATCCGGGCCTCCACCTCGGTGCGCCCAGCTCGGCGGCGGCCTCCAGCCCGGCGATCAGCCCGCGGTACTCCGCCACGTTGTTGGTGGTCGTGCCGATCGACTCGGACCGCTCGGCCAGCACCTCGCCGGTGTCCCGGTCCCGGACCACGGCGCCGTAGCCGGCGGGACCGGGGTTGCCCCGGGACCCGCCGTCGGCCTCGACGACGACCGCGCGCACCGCCACGGTCTACAGGCCGGACTCGTTCGTGCGGACCATGATCCGCCGGCACTCCTCGCAGCGGACCACCTCATCTTTGGGCGCCTTCGCGATCCGGGCCCGGTCGGCGCCGGAGAGCTCCAGCCGGCAACCGCCGCAGCGGCCGGCGGTGAGCAGCGCCGCACCGAGCCCGCCCGAGGCCTCCCGGACTTTGTCGTACAGCGCGATGAGGTCGGCGGGGAGGTCACCGGCGAGCGGCTGGCGGGCGCCGCGCTTGAACTCCTCCTCCTTGGCGATCTCGGCCAGGCTGGCGTCGCGGCGCTGCTCGGCCGCCGCGCGCCGCTCGCGCGTCTCGGCCAGTCGCCGCTCGATCCCGTCGAGTACGCCCTGGGCGCTCTCCCGCTGCTCCATCAGCTCCAGCTCGGCGTCCTCCAGGTCGCTCTGCCGCCGGTTGAGCGAGACCAGCTCGTGCTGCAGCGCCTCCAGCTCCCGGGCCGGGCCGGAGCCGGCGGCGAGCCGGGCCTCGTCCTTGCTCTTGCGGGCCCGGACCTGCTCGACGTCCTTCTCCATCCGGGTGATGTCCCGGTCCAGGTCGTCGACGGCGACCTGGGCGCGTACCCGCTCGTCCTCCAGCGCCGAGAGTTCCCGGGCCAGCGCCTCCAGCTCGGCCCTCTCGGGCAGCACCCGGCGGCGGTGGGCGAGCTGGGCCAGGGTGGTGTCGATCGCCTGGAGATCGAGCAGGCGGCGCTGGACTTGCGGGTCAGCCTTCACGGGCGGGGCTCCTTGTCGTCCACTGCGGGTGCGGCGGCGTGTACGGTCCACGGGTCGGTGTCCAGGTCGGACACCTGGGTCTCGACGCCCAGCACGTCCCGAAGGTGGGCGGCCAGGTCGTCCAACCAGGGGCGTTCGGTCGCCCAGTGGGCGGCGTCCAGCAGGGCGGGGCCGCCGGCGGCGACGTGCTCGCGCGGGTGT
>JAEVHO010000770.1 GCA_016802835.1 Micromonospora sp. ATA32
CACCGAGGCCGACCGGGTGCTGCCCGCGGCGGCAGTGAGCAACGGTGACGCCTGAGCGCACCGGCGCCGCCCCGAGGCGGCCGCCGGTCCGGCCGCCTCGGGCGGCTGCGGCCGGTCTGTCGGCATCACCGGCGACCCGGTGGCGGCGTGCCGGAGATCGGCCTCCGGCCGGCAGCCTGGACGGCACCACCGCCCGCTGCCCGCACGCGCCAGCCGACCGCACGGAAACCCTGATACCGGACACGTCACCGTTCGATGGTCGCTACCGTCGGCGAAGGGCCGGACGGCCCGCCGCGCCGATCCCGGTACCGCAGGAGCAGCCCGTGCACGTCCCGGCGCCGGAGCCGCCCACGAACCGGGACCGTCCCCCGGTACGTGACCCGGAGTCGCCCCGCCGGGTGACCCTGCTGGAGCTCTTCTTCGACCTGGTCTATGTGGTCGCGCTCGCCCTCATCTCCCGGGCACTGGTCACCGACGTCAGCTGGGACCGCGCCCTCCAGTCACTGATCATGCTGATGGCGATCTGGTGGACCTGGGCGATCACCACCCTGGTCACCGACATGTACGACCCGGAGCGCCCCGAGATCAAGCTGCTGATCGTTGCGGTGATGTTCGGCGCGCTGCTGATGACCACCGCCATCCCGGAGGCCTTCGGCAGCCGGGGCCTGGTGTTCTCCGGCACCTACGTGGCGATCCACCTCGGTCGCGGGCTGTTCCTCATCCAGCAGGTCCGCCGGCGCCCAGAGACCCAGCGGCGGGCAGCCCGGATCTTCGTCTGGTTCGCGATCTCCGCCGTGCCGTGGATCGCCGGCGGGTTGGCGCACGGCACCGCCCGGGAGGCGCTCTGGGGGCTGGCGCTCGCCATCGACTACGGCGGCTTCCGGCTGGCCTATCCGGTGCCCGGGCTCGGTGTGGTGCCCGAGACCCAGCGCAACGTCACCGCCGAGCACCTGTCCGAGCGCTACCAGCAGTTCTTCATCATCGCGCTCGGCGACGCGGTCCTGGTCACCGGCACGATGTTCAGCATCGGCCACTCCGAGGCGGAGAACATCACGGCGTTCGCGGCGGCCTTCATCAGCACGCTGCTGCTCTGGCGGATCTACGTGCACAAGTCCGGCGAGCTGCTGCCCAGCGCGATCCAGAAATCGCGGGCACCCAGCCGATTCCTGCTCACCGCGCCCTACACGCACCTGCTGATGGTCGCCGGCGTGGTGACCACCGCCGCCGGCTTCGACCTGGTGCTGCACGAACCGTCCGGGCGCACCCCGCCGGCCTGGGCGGCGATCATCCTCGGCGGGCCGGCGCTGTTCCTGACCGGCCGGGCCGCCTTCGAGTACGAGGTGTTCAGCCGGGTCTCGGCGTCCCGCCCCGGCGGGCTGCTGGCCCTGCTCACCATCGCTCCGGGCATCCTGTTCCTGCCGCCGCTGTTCGCCGCCCTCGGCGCCATGCTGGTGCTGGCCGGTGTCGCGGTCGCCGACTACCTGCGCAGCCGGGGCAGGCCGCCCGAGGACCCGTCCCCGCCACACTGACCGGCCGGCTCCGTGGGCCGCCCCGCACCGCAGGCGGCCGGCGCACGAGCGCCCCGGCGTACCCGCGGACCTG
>JAEVHO010000771.1 GCA_016802835.1 Micromonospora sp. ATA32
CATCACGCGGCAGCGGTGGCGATCGGACGGCGTGCCCTGGGACACCCGATCCGGCGACGGACGGCACCGCCCCCACACGACCAGAGTGATCGTGCGGGGCATCGGACCGCCCAGGCCGGACCAGGCACCACAGGGCGCGAGGAAACCCGCCCCCGCATACCCGGACCACGGACACGATCCGTCGGCGCCGGATGCGGTGAGAACGCGGGAGACCAGAACGCCCAACACCGTTCGGGGCGCTCGGCCGAGCACGGGTTCTGGCAACAGAACTCACTCCCGCTCAGTCTTTAGGAACGGTAGGCCCGCGCGTCGCGTTGCTGCTTACCGGCGGCTGGCCGGCCATGGTCGAGCCTGTGCGGTGTTCGACCTGGCCGCCCGGAGCGGCTGCCGGCTGCTGTGCACCCGCGCGGAACTGGTCGACAGCGCCGGCATCGTGAGCTGCCGGGGCGAACGCCTGCTGGTTGCGCGGCTCGGTCGGGCAAATGGCGGTGAGCAGCGCGTCGAGCGGCCGCGGCAAGACATCCCGGCCGACTGCGGCCTCGACGAGCAGCCGTGCGTAGCGCAGCTTGCGGCGCGAGCCGCTGCCCAGGAACCGACGCATCTGCGCTTCGGGCTCCCGGCCGCGCCAGGCGGGCTGGCTCTGCAACGAGCGGAACGACCCGAGGTCGCCCTGCGAGTCGAAGAGTGCTTCGACTCCTACGGTTCCCACGGCGCGGATCAGTTCGTCCTCCAGATCGTCAATGCAGACGTAGAACCCGAGGTGCTCCAAGTCGGTGTTCGTGCGGGGTGAGCCGACGTCGGTGGTGATCAGTCCCCGCCGGAATATCTCCGCCTCATGCAGATCGCACAGACCGGCAAGTCGCACCCGGGTGCGCAGCGAGCCCAACATGGTCAGGAAGCGGCCGATCGCGTGCGCTCCGCCGATCGGCACGATCACGACCCGCTCAGCCTCGAGATCCCGGCCACGGCCCACCGCAGCCGTTTCCAGGGCGATCTGGTCGCTGATGCCCTCGACGAGCACCACAGCCACGGCGTTGTCGACCTTCGCGAGGGCGCGGGCCGTTGCCCGGATCGGAGCGGCAGGGCCACTCACATAGCCATCGAGCGCTCTGCGAGCAAGCTCATGGCGATGGGTGATATCCATAGTCGCTTCCCCGTCCGGTGGCTATTCGCAGGCGTTGACGGCGGGGGCTACGGCGGTGCTGTGCGCTCCTCGACCACCGTTGGTGCGGTTCACGCAGGTCGTCTTTAAGATTGACGAACATATCGGCCCGTCGGGTCGCGGCCATGGCCGCCATCATCGGCGACGCGCGGGGCAGCCGACAAGCGATTAACGAAGCCCACGCTCGCGGCCGCCACGGCGGTGCACGCTCATCGGCACGACCGTGTCCGGTGATCGATGCGGCGGACGCCCGGACAGCGGCTTAGCCTCGATCCGTGGACGTGGCTTCGAGCTGATCTCGTGATCCACTGAGTCGATCTTGTTCGGCTGGGGCGCGGCTGGTCCGCTGGTCTGCCCAGCGTGCTCGGTTCCTGGTCGTCGGGTGAGCGCGGATGCGGGTGCTGGTGGTGTTGCGTGCGTGCGTGGGGTGGTG
>JAEVHO010000772.1 GCA_016802835.1 Micromonospora sp. ATA32
CGTCGAGCCGCTGGATCGGCACCGCGTCCGGCGCCGGCGTCATCGCCAGCACCGTGAAACCGGCCGCGCGGACCGCGGCGAGCCCGTCCGGCCAGGGCTCCAGCTTCGCGTACGGCACGGCGAAGACCTCACCCATGCTGACCCGTACGCTGCGCCGGTAGAGCGGGTCGGCGCAGGACGGGGAGAGCAGCACCGCGTCCACCCCGAGCGCGGCCACCGCCCGGAAGATCGCGCCGAGGTTGGTGTGGTTGTTGACGTCCTCCAGGATCACCACCCGGCGGGCGGTGCCGAGCACCTCGGCCGCGCCGGGCAGCGGCTTGCGCCGGAACGAGGCCAGCACGCCCCGGTGCACGTGGAATCCGGTGGCCCGCTCCAGCACGTCCGGGGTGGCCGCGTAGACCGGCGCGTCCCCGGTGTCGAGGTCGGCGAGCTGGTCGACCCGTTTGGCGTCGACCAGGAACGACCGGGCCGGGTAGCCGGCCCGCAGTGCCCGGCGCAACACCAGCTCCCCCTCGGCGATGAACAGTCCGTGCGGGGGTTCCCAGCGGGTACGCAGCTCGACGTCGGTCAGCGCGCGGTAGTCGGCGATCCGGTCGTCGTCGGGGTCGGTGATCTCGTGGACGGGCACCCGACGATTCTGCCGGACGCCCCGCGCCGGCCCGCCGCGCCCGGCGGCGGGGCGGGCGACGTCACCGGGTTTTCCGCCGGTGGGACGGGGAACGGTGGGACGAAGGGGACACGAGCGGAGGGACCTGTCAGATGAGCGGTGACCCGGGGCCGGGTGACCAGGACGGGCTGCGCAAGGGGGCCACGGTCGCCGACCACATCGTCGCCCGACTGGCGCAGTGGGGGGTGCGCCGCTACTTCGGCTATCCCGGCGACGGGATCAACGGCATGACCTCCGCCCTGCAACGCACCGCCGGCCGGGCCCAGTTCATCCAGGTACGGCACGAGGAGACCGCCGGCTTCGCCGCGTCCGCGCACGTCAAGTACGGCGGTGGGCCGCTCGGCTGCGCGCTGGTCACCAGCGGTCCCGGCGCGATCCACCTGCTCAACGGCCTGTACGACGCGAAGCTCGACCACCAGCCGGTGGTGGCGCTGGTCGGCCACACCGCGCTCACCGCGGAGGGCGGCGGCTACTACCAGGAGGTGGACCTGCTCGCCCTCTACAAGGACGTCGCGTCGGCGTTCCTGGCGCAGCTCGACCACCCCAGCCAGGTGCGGCACCTGGTCGACCGGGCCTGCCGGACGGCGCTGTCCCGGCGTACCGTCACCGCGCTGGTGCTGCCCTCGGACATCCAGGACGCCCCGGCCGTGCCGAACCCGCCGCACGCCCACGGCTACTACCACACCAGCAACGTGCCGAGCAGCGCCTCCACGGTGCCGCCGGCGGCCGACCTGCGCGGGGCCGCCGAGCTGCTGCGCGGCGGCGAGCGGGTGGCGATGCTGGTCGGGCAGGGCGCGCTCGGCGCGGAGACCGAGGTACGCCAGATCGCCGAGCGGCTCGGCGCCGGCGTGGCCACCGCGCTGCTCGGGTTCGCCGCGGTCGACCACCGGGAGCCGTGGGTGACCGGGGTGATCGGGCTGCT